>CAJBIG010000080.1 GCA_903953065.1 uncultured Solirubrobacterales bacterium | reverse complement strand
GAGAGATCAGCAAGCCGCTGAACGTGCACGCCCACGGCATCAGCGCCTCGGCTCGAGCAGCTATCTAAGCTGCCGGAGGCACCTGCGTGATGGTCGGAAGCGAGGCGCCCAGCACCCCAGCGCCATGATCGCGACGATTATCAGCGCCTTCACGGTCTCCGAGATTCGCAAGAAGCTTGCGTTCACGGCGCTGCTGCTCGCGCTTTACCGGCTCGGCGCTTACCTGCCGGTTCCCGGCGTTGACACGAAGGCGATCGAAGAGATCCAGAACCAATTCGGCGGCGGCGGGATTCTCAACCTGCTCAACACCTTCAGCGGCGGCGGCCTCTCGCGGATGGCGATCTTCGCACTCGGGATCATGCCGTACATCACGGCCTCGATCATTCTGCAGCTGCTGACCGTTGTTCTGCCTTCGCTCGAGAAGCTCTCGAAGGAAGGCGAAGTAGGGCAGGCAAAGATCACGCAGTACACCCGCTACCTGACGGTCGGGTTGGCCTTTGCGCAGTCGGTCGGCTACGTCTTCCTCTTCAAGAGCCAAGAGGCTTCGGCCGGACTGCCGGTCATAACCAACTTCAACGCCGGCACCCTCTTCTTGATTGTCTTGACGCTCACGGCCGGCTGCGTTGTCGTGATGTGGATGGGTGAGCTGATCACGCAGCGCGGCATCGGCAACGGCATCTCGCTGATGATCTTCGCTTCGATCGTTTCCGGCCTGCCGAACGGAATTCAGGCCTGGTGGACAAGCCCGGATCCAATCTTCAAGGTGATGATGCCGTTCCTGGCGCTGGCAGTTATCGCCGCCGTCGTCTTCATCCAAGAAGGGCAGCGACGAATCCCCGTGCAGTACGCCAAGCGTGTGATTGGCCGCCGGATGAGTGGCGGAGGCCAGACCTACCTGCCGCTGCGCGTCAACATGGCGGGTGTTATCCCGGTGATCTTCGCTGCTTCGATCATGGCCTTCCCGCCAACGGTCGGGCAGCTGATTGGCACGCCTTGGGCGCAGAGCTTGTCGAACTTTTTCAGTCCGTCAGGGGCCGCGTATCTGGTTGGTGAGACGCTCTTCATCATTGCTTTCACCTACTTCTACACCGCGATCACCTTCAATCCGGTCGATCAGGCCGAGAACCTGAAGAAATACGGCGGCTTCATTCCTGGCGTCAGACCCGGTCGGCCGACGGCCGAGTTCCTCGACCGAATTCTCGCTCGGCTCACATTCCCGGGTGCGCTCTACTTGGCCGCGGTCGCAGCTCTGCCAACGATCTTGATTAACCAGACGGCGGCCAACTTCTTCTTCGGCGGCACGTCGCTGCTGATCGTTGTTGGCGTTGCCCTCGACACGATGAAGCAGCTTGAAGCTCAACTGATGATGCGCAACTACGAAGGCTTCCTCAAGTAGAGATGGCTGAACTGAACCTGATTCTGCTCGGCCCACCGGGCGCCGGTAAGGGAACCCAAGCTGAGCAGCTGCGTACCGAGTTTGAGCTGCCGCACATCGCTACCGGCGACATCTTGCGCCAGGCGGTCGCTGAGCAGACCGAGCTCGGTGAGTTGGCTGCCAGCTACATGGATGCCGGCAACCTCGTCCCCGACGAGGTGATCATCGGCGTTCTGCTCGAAGCAGTCGGTCGCCCAGACGCCCGTGACGGCTTCCTCCTCGACGGCTTCCCGCGCACGATCCCTCAGGCCGAAGCGCTCAGCACCGACCTTGAGAAGCTCGGCCGCCAGCTGACCGCGGTACTGATGATCGAAGTTGACGATGAGGAGATCGTCCAGCGGATCTCAGGGCGCCGCGTAAACCCTGTTTCTGGCCGCGTCTATCACGTTGACTTCGACCCGCCAAAGGTGGAGGGCATCGATGACGTTGATGGCACGCCTTTGGTCCAGCGCGAAGACGATCAGCCGGAGACGGTCCGTAACCGGCTGGCCGTTTATCACGAGCAGACGGCGCCACTTGCCGACTACTACGAAAAGCTCGGGCTGCTTCACCGTTTCGATGGCTCGGTCGCTCCGTCTGAGGTCTTCAGTCACATCCGCGCGACGATCGCGACGCTGAAGCTCGAAGAGACGATCTGAGCGGTTCGCGTAGCACTGTGATCATCAAGAAGACCCCTGAAGAGATCGACAAGATCGCGGCCGCTGGAGAAATCCACGCCCGCGCGATGAAGCTTGTCGCTGGCAAGATCGCACCGGGCGTAACGACCGCCGAGCTCGACGAGACTGTCGAGCGATTTATCCGCTCGCAAGGAGCGGAGCCTTCGTTCAAGGGATACAACGGCTTCACCGGTTCGATCTGTGCTTCGCCGAACTCAATGGTCGTCCACGGCATCCCCGGCGCCTACACGCTCCAGCCTGGTGACATTCTCTCGGTCGACATCGGCGTCACGCTCGACGGCTGGGTCGCCGACGCCGCCGTGACCTTCCCGGTTGGCGAAGTTACGGTTGAGGCGGAGTCGCTGATCGCTGTAACAGAGGCGTCACTATTCGCTGCCGTCGATCAGGTTCAGCTTGGCGGCCGCATCGGTGACATCTCGCACGCCGTGCAGATCTGCGCCGAGGCTGACGGCTTTGGTGTTGTTCGGACATTGGTCGGTCACGGCGTTGGTCGCTCGATGCACGAGGATCCTCAGATCCCCAACTTTGGTCCTGCGGGGCGTGGCCCGAAGCTCGAGGAGGGGATGGTCTTGGCGATCGAGCCGATGATCACGGCCGGCGCTCACGCGGTGCGAATCGCGCCCGATGGATGGTCAATCTTCACGGTAGATGGCTCACTTTCAGCCCATTTCGAGTTCACCGTTGCGGTCACGGCCGATGGCCCGAAGATCCTCACTCCCTGGCACAGGCTGCTCGGAGCGCCCGAATGAATAGGCGTCAAGCGAAGATTTCCCGCGTTTTGCTACCTTATGAGCTCGTGTGCGTTCCCGCGAGGGAGCGTGTTTGTCCGCGAGTGGTAGCGGCGTGCCCCTGCGGTCGCCAGAGCCTCTTTCCGGCCCATCGACGAAGAAGGAATTATGAAGGTAAGACCGTCGGTCAAGCCGATGTGCGAAAAATGCAGCGTGATCAAGCGCAAAGGCGTTGTCTTTGTGATCTGCCCGAACCCGCGACACAAGCAGCGTCAAGGATAAATATCTAAATGGCTCGCATCGCAGGAATCAATATTCCACTCAACAAGCGCGTTGAGATCGGCCTCACCTACATCTATGGGATCGGCCGCTCGACCTCGCTCGCGATGCTCAAAGAGGCCGGAATCAACCCTGACACTTACGTGCGTGACCTAACAGAGGATGAGGTCGCGAAGCTGCGTACCGCGGTCGACGGTGACATTCTCGTTGAGGGTGACCTTCGCCGCGAGCGCTCACAGAACATCAAGAGACTTGGCGAGATTGGCTGCTACCGCGGCATCCGCCATCGCCGCGGACTCCCGGTCCGCGGTCAGAAGACCAAGACCAACGCCCGCACCCGCAAGGGACCCAAGCGGATGCAGGTCGCTGGAAAGAAAGCCGCAACCAAGACATGAGGAACTAAGTGCCTGCTCCAAAACGCCCAGCCCGTGGCCGCCGCAAGGTCAAGAAGAACATCCCTGTCGGTCAGGCTCATATCAAGACGTCGTTCAACAACACGATCGTCTCCCTTACCGACCTGCAAGGCAACGTTATTGCTTGGGAGTCGGCCGGTGGCGCCGGCTTCAAGGGCTCGCGCAAGTCGACTCCGTTCGCCGCTCAGGTAACGGCCGACTCGGCTGCTCGCAAGGGAATGGAACAAGGACTTCAGAAGGTTGACGTTTACGTCAAGGGCTCGGGCTCCGGCCGCGAGACGGCGATCCGCTCGCTTCAGGCCGCAGGGCTTGAAGTAATCAGCGTGCGCGACGTAACCCCGCAAGCCCACAACGGATGCCGGCCGCGCAAGCGCCGCCGCGTATAGGGGGCGACTGAACAATGGCTCGCGATACTTCACCTCAGTGCAAGCAGTGCCGCCGCGAAGGCGAGAAGCTCTTCCTCAAGGGTGAGCGCTGCCTTACCGACAAGTGCTCGTTTGAGCGCCGCGCATACCCGCCAGGCGACCACGGCCGTGGCCGCCAGAAGCAGAGCGAGTACCGCGTGCAGCTGCGTGAGAAGCAGAAGGCTCGTCGTTACAACGGCGTGCTTGAGACGCAGTTCCGCCTCTACTACGACCGTGCAAGCCGTCAGGACGGCATCACCGGCGAGAACCTGCTGCAGATGCTCGAGCGGCGCCTCGACAACGTGATCGTCCGTCTCGGTTACGCCGGCTCACGCCGCCAAGCCCGTCAGATGGTCCGCCACGGTCACTGGACGGTCAACGGCCGCCGTGTTGACATCCCAAGCTTCCAAGTCCACGAGGGCGACATCATCGCGCTCAAGAGCGGCAGCCCAGCTGAGCCGGTCGTCCGCGGGGCCACGGAATTGACGGCCCAAGTGCCGGCTTGGCTGCAGGCCGACCACGAGTCGTTGACAGCAAAGATTTTGCGTGCACCGGAGCGTCGTGAGATCACGACGCCGGTGCAGGAACAGCTCATCGTCGAGCTGTATTCGAAGTAGCAGCAATGTTTGGCGTTTGCCTCCGCTTGCGGGGGCGGCGCGCCCGGCGGTCGCCTGAAGTTAGGCGCCGCACCGATTACAACCACAGGATAAAACGCCAAGATGCTCGACTTTCAGATTCCTCGCATTACAAGTGACACCAGCGACGAGAACAGCGGCTCGTTCGTAATTGAACCGCTCGACCGTGGCTTTGGCTACACCTTTGGCAACTCGCTGCGTCGCGTGCTGCTCAGCTCGCTCTCCGGCGCTGCCGTTACGAGCGTCCGCATTGAGGGCGTGCGCCATGAGTTCTCTTCGATCGAGGGCGTGACCGAAGACGTCACAGACATCATCCTCAACCTCAAGGGCATCGTTTGCCGGATGCACTCCGACGCCAGCGAGGTCGAAGCTCCGCTCGTAGTCACCGGCCCGGGCGAGATCACAGCCAAGGACATCGACCTGCCGGCCGGCGTTGAGATCCTCAACCCGAACATCCACATCGCCACGCTTGAATCGAAGACGAAGCTGGAGATCTACCTGACTATTGGCCGCGGCCGCGGTTACCGCGTCGCCGAGGACAACAAGACCGACGATCAGCCGATCGGCGTTATTCCGATCGATTCGCTGTTCTCGCCCGTCCAGCGCGTCGCCTACGCCGTCGAGCAGGCTCGCGTTGGTCAGCGCACCGACTTCGACAAGCTGACGCTCGACATTGAAACCGACGGTTCGCTCGATCCCCAGACGGCTCTGCGCGAGGCGTCTGAGATCCTGATCTCGCAGCTGGCGATCTTCACCGATGAGGACCGGATCGAAGAGCTTCGCGCCGGCCCCGTAAGCCAGCTTGATTCGGTCGGCATGGGATCAATCCCAGGCGCTGCTCCGATGGCTGCCGGTGGCCCGCTCGACGACATTCTGATCGAGGAGCTCGAACTCGGCGTTCGTTCATACAACTGCCTCAAGCGCGCCGGCATCCAGACGATCGGCGATCTGCTCTCGAAGTCCGAGGCTGAGCTGAACGCAATTCCAAACTTCGGTAAGAAGTCGATCGACGAGGTAATCGAAACACTCGCCGCGCGCGGTCTCGCGCTTCGCGACGACTGAGGATCCAAACCATGCGCCACCAGAAAACCCGCCACAAGCTAAGCCGCAGCCCTTCTCATCGCAAGGCGATGATGCGCAACCTCTGCAAGGAGATCATTGAGCATGAGCGGATCAAGACGACCGAGGCGAAAGCCAAGGCCGTCAAGCCGGAAGTTGAGCAGCTGATCACGCTGGCCAAGCGCGGCGACCTTCACGCCCGCCGCCAGGCTCTCTCAGCGCTGGGTCAGGACGCTACCGCTGTTCATAAGCTTTTCACCGAGGTCGCGCCGCGCTACACGGAGCGCCCGGGTGGCTACACGCGGATCCTTAAGCTCGGGCCACGGCGCAGCGACTCGACCGAGATGGTCTATCTCGAACTGGTCTGAGTCGCCCCGCTTAGCTTCAGCGGTCGTGCCGCCAGCACCGCGCTCTATGCTCGGTCTTAGCGCGCGATGAAGGTTCTTCTCACCAACGACGACGGGATCGAAGCCGAAGGGCTGCAGGCTTTGCGCATCGCGCTGGCGGCGATGCCCGACGTTGAGCTGGTGACGATCGCCCCGGACGGCAACCGCTCGGCATTTGCGCGCAAGATCACGACGCACAAGCCGCTTTGGATCGAAGAGATCCAGTTCGATGACGGCACCGTCGGCTACGCGACCGAGGGAACGCCGGTCGATTGCGTCCGCTTCGCCACTCTTGGCCTGGTCGAAGGCTTCTACCCCGAGCTGATCGTTTCGGGAATCAACCACGGCGCCAACCTTGGTGACGACGTGACCTACTCTGGAACCGTCGCTGCGGCGCTCGAAGGGGTGCTGCTTGGTGTTCCGGCGATCGCCGCCTCGCAGCAGTCGACGAGCCGCGAGATGGACTTCCGATGGGGGCGCAACTTCAACTTCGATGTCGGCGCCGAGTTCGTCGCGCGACTGGCGCAGCACGTTGGTCACACGCCGCTGCCTCAGGGCACGCTGATCAACGTCAATGTTCCCGGCCACGCTCCGGCCGGGGTTGAGATAACGCGCCTGGGCAAACGGATCTACCGCGACGAACTGAAGCTGCAGGAGCAGGGCGAGGGCGCTCGCCGCCGCTTTTCAATTTATGGCGAGGACCATGGCTTCAAGGACGAGGCAGGCACCGACCTGGCCGCGCTGGCCGCTGGCCGGATAGCCGTCACGCCGCTGCACTTTGACCTCACATACGAGCCCGGAATCGAGGCTCTCAGCGCCCGCGATCTGAGCCAGCTGCTCCCAGCTGATGCTCCACAGCAGCCGTGAGCGCCGGGGCGAAGCGCGCCGAGCAACTGCGCGCCGAGCTGCGTGAGCACAACGAGCGTTACTACGTTCAAGACGACCCTTCGATCGGCGACGATCAGTACGACGCGCTGCTCGACGAGCTGCGCGAGATTGAGCGTGACCACCCCGAACTCGTAACGCCTGATTCGCCCACGCAGCGAGTCGGAGCGGAGCCGGTCAGTGCGCTCGAGAAGGTAACCCACCCGCAGGCGATGTTTTCGCTCGCCAACGCGCGCAGCCCCGAGGAGTTCGATGGCTGGGTGCTGCGGATGCGAAACCATCTCGCCCGCGAGGGGATCGAGGACGCCGCATTCCAATATGTCTGCGAGCCGAAAGTGGACGGGCTCGCAATCTCGATCGTCTATCGCGACGGAGTTCTCGAACGCGGAGCCACCCGCGGCAACGGCGAAGTGGGCGAGGACGTAACACACAACCTGCGCACTATCCCAACCGTTCCGCTGAGCATCGAGGACGCGCCGCCGATGGTCGAGGTGCGCGGTGAGGTTTACATGTCGCTAGACGGCTTCCAGAAGCTCAACGAGCGCCGCGCCAGCGATGGCAAGCCGACCTTCATGAACCCACGCAACGCGGCCGCAGGGACGCTGCGCCAGCTCGACCCGCGGCTGGCCGCTGAGCGCCCTTTGTCGCTCTGGGCTTACGGCGTTGGCGCCTGCGAGGGCGTCAGCTTCAGTTCGCAGTGGCAGACGCTCGAATGGCTGCGCGAGCGCGGCTTCCCCGTCAACAGCGAGATCGAGCGGCTCGATAGTGAGCAGGCCGCGATCGAGCGCTGCCTTGCGTGGCAACAGCGTCGCGGCTCGCTTAGTTTTGAGATCGACGGAGTCGTGATCAAGGTCGATGACGCCGAGCAGCAGCGGCGGCTGGGGGTTGTCGGCCGCGACCCGCGCTGGGCTGTCGCCTGGAAGTTCCCGCCAACCACAAAGCTGACGCAGCTCAAGGAGATCCAGTGGAGCGTCGGTAAGTTCGGCGACCTGCACCCGTTCGCTGTGCTCGAGCCTGTCGAGGTGGGCGGCGTCGTCGTGCAGCACGCCACGCTCCACAACGAAGAGGATCTGATTCGAAAGGATGTGCGCCCCGGCGATGAGGTGATAATCCTGCGCGCCGGTGACGTGATTCCACAGGTTGTCTCGCCATCGCCTCACGCCGCTGAGCGCGACGGTCGCAGCGCAGCGGTGAGCGCGCCAAAGAAGTGCCCTGTCTGCGGCACGCCGACGGTCAAGCCGGGCAACTCGGTCTTCACGAAGTGCCCAAACCGTGACTGCGAGGGCCGCAGAGAGGCGCTGCTCACGCACTTCGTCTCGCGCGGGGCTATGGACGTTGACGGGCTCGGCGAGAAGCTCGCAGTGATGCTCCTGGAGAAAGGCTTGGTTGAGAGCGCCGCCGACCTTTATTCACTAACCGTCGCGCAGCTCGCAGAGCTTGACGGCATGGGAGAGCTCTCCGCGAAGGGAATCATCGACTCGCTTGAGGCCTCGAAAGCACGCCCCTTCGCCAGTGTGCTCTTCGCGCTTGGCATTGAGGGCGTCGGTGAGGTAACCGGCCGCAGCCTTGCCCAGCGGCTGCGGACAATCGATGCACTGCTGGCAGCGGACGTCGAGGAGATCGCGCAGACGCCAGGCGTCGGCCCAATCGTCGGTGAGCTAATCGCAACTCAGCTGGCCGACGAGCAGATGCGCTCGTTGATCGCTGCGCTACGGGCTGCGGGGCTGCAGTTCGAGCAGGAGGGGCCGCCGCCGGGGGAAGGCCACCTTGCCAACAAGACATTCGTGCTCACGGGCACTCTGCCAACGCTGACGCGCGAGCAGGCCAGCGAAAAGATTCTCGCCGCCGGCGGCCGCGTCACAACTTCGGTTTCGAAGAAGACCGATTACCTGGTTGCTGGCGAGTCGGCCGGTTCGAAGCTTGAGAAGGCCGAGCGGCTGGAGGTTGCGGTGCTCGACGAGCCGGCGCTGCTGGCGCTGCTTACCCCCGAGTGAGCTTTGCGCTCAGTCGTTGAAGTTGGCGATCGCCTGGACGGCGCGGTCCTGGAGGCTGCGGGCGCTGGCTGGTGAGACGCTGTTCATCAGCATCGAGAAGACGATCACGTGACCGTTCTTCGCGGTGCACAGCCCTGAGAGGCCGCTGACGTCGCTCAGCGTCCCCGTCTTGCCGCGGCAGGCGCCTTCGGCGGCGCTGCCGTTCATTCGCCCAGCCAGCGTGCCGGTGCGGCCCGCGACGGCAAGTGAGTCCTCGAATGCTTCGCGCTGGGGGCTCTCGTGCATTGCAGCCAGCAGCGCCACGAGTTCGCGCGGGGAGGTCCGGTTGCCACGCGACAGGCCTGATCCGTCGCTGATTTGGGGACTGATTCCGAATCGCTTCAGGTAGCTGCGCATCACGGCGGCGCCCGCCGTCGTCGATCCCGACTTGGCGAAGCGGGCGCCAAGGTTCTTGACCAGCATCTCGGCATAGAAGTTGTCGGAGGCGGTGTTGGTGACTTCGATCAAACCGCTGACGGTCGGCGAACGAAGCAGCGAAATTCGCTTCGCCCCGGCAGGCGTGAGACCGGTCCGTGCCTTCCTGCCGCGTTCGATCTTTAGGCCGCTCAGCTCTTTTGAGAGAGCGCTGGCGGCAGCCAATCCAGGGTTGCCGTAATCGCCTGAGCCGCGGTTCAGTACCAGCGCGCCGAGCGAACCACCGAT
>CAJBIG010000079.1 GCA_903953065.1 uncultured Solirubrobacterales bacterium | reverse complement strand
CCGATCGTCGCCTGCGCGCGATCGAGATCGGCAGCGATCATCGCCGGCGCCATGCGCAACATCACTCGGTGGCGGTCGCCGTGGACGGCTACTTCGTGGCCTTCGGCGGCAATCCGCTCGGCCAACTCGGGGAAAGCGCGGACCTGCTCTCCGACGAGAAAGAAGGTCGCTTTTGTGCCGGCTGCTGCCAGCAGCTCAAGGACCGCAGGCGTGCCCTCGGGGTGAGGCCCGTCGTCGAAGGTCAATGCGATGCCGGCGGCGCCCTCGCGCCGCCGCGGCGCGCCGAGCGCCTGAGCGAGAGATGGGATTACCGGCGCCAGCGCTGGCAGTGCCCACGCGGCTCCCGCTCCCGCTCCGAGCAGTGCTGCTGCGCGCCCGATCATTGCGCCGCTCCGGCAAGTGCCAGCACTTCGGCGGCCGCCGCTGGTCGCTCGTCGTAGCCAAGATCGGCGGTCCGCGGTCGATGCAGCGCTCGTGCCAGGGCATCAGCAAGCTCGCCGCGGTCGGCTGCGACTTCGGCCAAACCGAAGCGCTCATAGGCCTCGTTGTTGAGCCGTATGTGAGCCACGCCCCAACCGTAAGAGATCAGCTGGCAGCCGCGGATGCGGGCTTCGAACGCAGTCAGTCCGGCAGTCGAGTGGACTAACACGTCAGCGGCGGCCAGCAGCTCCGGCATCCGTTCCGTGAAGCCGATTACCTTGGCTCGCGGCGCCAACGCGAAGGCTTCGGTCAGCCGCGTCTGTACCTGCTCGCTGCGGCCGCAGAGGATCACAACGCGGCCAGTCGGATCTGCCGCCAGGGCCACCTCGGCGGCGCCACCGAGATCGCCGACAGCCCAGCCGCCGCCCGAAACCAAGATCAGCGGCCCGTCGGCGGGCATCTCCAGCGCGGCGCGCGCGTCGACTTGGCTGAGCGGCTGCTCAAACTCCGGCGAGGTCATACCGCGGACGCAGACGATGCGGCTTGCGGGCGCGATCCGTTCAACCTCGGCGCGCGACTCCTCCTCGGTGATCAAGTGAAGGTCGGCGCCTGGGTGGGCCCAGTAGCGCAGGCCAGCTAGATCGGTGATAGCCGAAGCGACCGGCGTGCCCAGCTCGCCACGCTGGCGCAGGCGGCCAAGCAGGTCGGTTGCCGCCGGGTGCGTGCAGACGATCACGTCTGGCCGCTGCGCGGCGATCAGCGCGATTAGGCCCTTGCGGCCAAGGCGCTCCGCAAGCCACTGGCCGATCCTGCGCGTCGGATCAAAGCGCGAAACGAGAAAGTAGACGCCGTCAAAGAGCCAGTTGAAGCGGTCGAACATTAGCTCCGAGCCGTCGTCGACCAACAGCGCAGCGGCGCGGCCCATCTCGGCGAGACTGTCAACCGTCAAGAGCTCACACTCTGGCTCAAGCTCCAGCAAGCCGTCGGCGATCATTCGCGCCGGCAGATTGTGGCCTTCGCCGATCCCGGCGCTGAGTATCAGGACGCGTGTCGCCATCGGTCAGATCGTAGACTCGCACGACTGTGCGCGACATCATCATTGGCATTCTGCTGGCCGCTGGCGCTTCGGCCTGCTTCAACTTTGCCACCGTCGTGCAAGCCGCCGAGACGCGCAAGGTTGAAAGGCAAGGCGCGGCAAGCCTTGGCCTTCTCAGAAAACTTGTGAAGCGCAAGCGGTGGCTGGCAGGCGTCGGCGTTCAGGCGATGGCAATCCCGCTGCAGCTCGCGGCGCTCACGCTTGCTCCACTGGCAGTAGTGCAACCGGCCGACGCGACCGGGCTGATCGTGCTGCTGATTGCCGGCCAAAAGATGCTCGGCGAGAAGGTGGGCTGGCATGAAGTCGCCAGCGTCGCGGCGATCTTCCTTGGCGTAGTTGGCGTCGCCCTGAGTGGCCCCGAGCACTCGCCCGAAAACTCGGGGACGATCTCGCTGCTGATCGTGCTCGCCCCATTGGCGCTGCTGGCTCTTGTTCCCTACGTTCTGCGCCGCCGCCTCGCCAGCGTTGTGATGGTCTTTGCCGCCGGCACGGCCTTCGCGCTGACCGCATTCCTGATG
>CAJBIG010000078.1 GCA_903953065.1 uncultured Solirubrobacterales bacterium | reverse complement strand
TCTCGTGTCGGTGCGAAGCCACCATGGGCGGATTGAGATTCCGGCGCGGATTACCGACCGGATCGAAAAGGGCAACGTCTTCACTGCCTTCCACTTCCCTGAGCTGCGCACCAACCTGCTCGTCGGTGACTCGGTTGAGGTAAACACAGGCTGCCCTGAGTACAAGGTCGTTGCAGTTGATGTGCGCGCTATGAGCGAAAAGCCTTCCCAGACGCCGGCGCTCGTAGCGGCGGACTGAACGAAGGGCATGGCCGGTGGCCGACGCTGACGCCGGGCGGATGGTCACCAGCGTCGTGCGCGAAGGCGAGCGCGACGAGATCGCCGTCGAAGAACCGCTGGAGATCCGAGTTGACGGCGAGGCGCTCTCGGTCACAATGCGCACGCCCGGCAACGACGAGGAGCTGGCGCTCGGCTTCCTCTACGGCGAAGGCTTGATCAACGAGCCGCGCGCGGCCGGTCCTACCACCGACTTCGCCGCCAACATCATTGACGTAACCGGGCCGCTGCTGAGCGACCCGGGCCAGCGGAACTTCTACACCACCTCCTCCTGCGGCGTCTGCGGCAAAGGCGCGATTGAGCAGGTTGCCGTTGACGCGCCGATGGCCGCGCCCGGCCCAGTCGTGGCGCGAGCGCTGCTGGCCTCGCTGCCCGAGCAGCTACGCCAGCCGGGTTTCGAGCGGACCGGCGGCATGCACGCCACCGGCCTCTTCAGCGCCGAAGGGGAGCTGATCTGCGTGCGCGAAGACGTCGGCCGCCACAACGCGATGGACAAGGTGATTGGCCGCTCGCTGCTCGATGGCGGCCTGCCGCTGAACGGGAAGATCCTCTGCGTCAGCGGGCGGATCTCGTTTGAACTCGTGCAGAAGGCGGCCGTCGCCGGCGCGCCGATCCTCGTCGGGGTTGGCGCCCCGACCTCGCTCGCCGTTGAGCTGGCAACGGAGCGGGGGATGACGCTGGCGGCCTTCGCGCGCGGCGACCGCGTAGTCGTCTACGCCGACGACGGCCGCGTCAGCGACTGACCGCCGCGGCCTAGCGGCGCTCGGCGAAGAAGTCTGTAAGCAGCGCCGCGCACTCTGCCTCAAGGACGCCGCCGACAACCTCGGGGCTGTGGTTGAGCTGCGGCTCGCTGAGGATGTCGAGGACGCTGCCGGCGCCGCCGGCCTTTGGGTCCCAGGCGCCGAAGACGACCCGCGGCACGCGCGCCAAGACGATTGCCCCGGCGCACATCGCGCACGGCTCAAGCGTGACGTAGATCGTTGAATCGAGCACGCGCCACGATCCGAGCGCTGCGGCGGCGGCCCGCAGGGCGACGATTTCGGCGTGCGCGGTTGGGTCGCCGTGGCGCTCGCGCTCGTTGTGCGCGCGGCCGATCACGCGCCCGTCGTGGACCACCAGAGCGGCGATCGGAACGTCGCCGTGGGCCGGCGCAAGCGCGGCCTCTGCGATCGCTTCGGCGATCCAGCCTTCGTCTTCGGTGCGGCGTGTTTCGTCCATCTGGTTGTCATCATCCCTTATCGGCGTAAAACATCGTTACTTTCAGGCCTGCGCTGTGTTGTTAATAGTGAGGATCAAGCAGCTTCCTCAGCCCAAGATGACCTCACTCAATCGACTCCGACTCCCAGTGATCGCTCTCGCCGCTTCGCTGGCGCTCTTTGCGTTGCCCGCCGTGGCCGGTGCGGCAGAGGCGGAGCCGAACCAGGTGGTCGTCCAGTTTGAGGATCCGGCAACCGGCGCGGCACCATCGGCGGCGAGCGCCGATCCCGTCGTGCTGCAGGTGGACAACGTTCGCAAAGCGCTCGCCGAACTGCGCGCGCGCGGCGACGTCGCCTACGCCGTGCCGAACATGATCGCCCGCACTGCTGCCGCCAGCTACACGCCCAATGATCCCCTGCTCGGCAGTCTGCAGTGGAACTTCATCGGGCCCTACGGCGTCGGAGCGCAGCAGGCCTGGGCCAACGCGCGCGCCGCAGGCCGCTCCGGTGGCAGGGGCGTGAAGGTTGCCGTGCTCGACACCGGCGTTGCCTATTCAAACCGCGTTCCCTTTAAGCGCTCTCCGGATTTCAACGCCAGCCAGTTTGTAGCCGGCTGGGATTACGTCGACGGCGACGCTTACGCCAACGACGCCAACGGCCACGGCACGCACGTCGCCGGCACGATCGCCGAAGCAACCAACAACAAGCTCGCTCTAGCCGGTCTCGCCTACGGCGCGAAGATCATGCCGGTGCGGGTGCTTGACCGCAACGGCGAAGGGAACGCAAACGACATCGCCGACGGTGTTCGTTTCGCCGCGAAGAAGGGCGCAAAGCTGATCAATCTCAGCCTTGAGTTTGATTCGGGCGTGCGCGCAGCCGATATTCCCCAGCTGCTTTCGGCGATCAACTACGCCCGCTCGCGCGGAGTTCTCGTTATCGGCGCGTCAGGCAACGAGGGCCAGCAGTCAATCTCTTACCCGGCCAACGCACCCGGCGTAATGTCGGTCGGTGCAACGACCGAGACCGGCTGCGTTGCTGACTTCTCAAACGGCGGTTACGGGCTTGACATTGTCGCTCCAGGCGGCGGCGGCAGCTCCACAGCGACCGGCGAATCGCGCTGCCGTTCCGGCTCCGGCCGCACGCGCAACATCGCCCAAGTGACCTTCAGCGGCAAGTCTGTTTCGGTCTTCGGCATCCCAAGCGATTACGAAGGCACCTCGATGGCGACGCCGCACGTCACCGCGGCCGCGGCGCTCGTGATTGCGACCCGCGTAATCGGTTCAAACCCATCCGCAGGGCGCCTTGAGTCGAGGCTGATGAGCACCGCGCGTGATTTCGGCAACCCGGGGATCGACCGCTTCTACGGCGCCGGTCTGCTGAATGCTGCCGCGGCCAGCTCTAGGTAGTGCGAATGATCAGCACCGAGCAGGGTGCGTGATGGCTGACCTTGTTCGGCACCGAGCCGAGCAGGAAGCGCTTGGCACCGGTCATTCCCTTGTTGCCGACGACGATCAGGTCGGCTGAAGTCTCTTCCGCTACATCGAGAATCGCGTCGGCGGGGTCGCCTTGGCGCGAGTGCGGCGAGCACTCAACGCCGATAGCCGCAGCCTGCGTTACAACGGACGCCAGCGTCGCTTCGACATCCTCACGCTCGTTGATCATCCACTGCACATCTGAAGGGGCGTCGCTCGCTTCGCTTCTTAGCCG
>CAJBIG010000077.1 GCA_903953065.1 uncultured Solirubrobacterales bacterium | reverse complement strand
GAGGTAAACCTTCAGCCCCGCGCCGCGAAGGCGCATTCCAAGCTCAATGTCCTCGTACTGGAGGAAGAGTACGCCCCAGACGTTGCCGTGGCGACGAAGCACCTCAACCGGGAACATCAAGCCGTGCCAAGCGAGGTTGAGCACCGGCAGCTCGCTCCTGCGCGCGGCGAGCGCCGCCACATCGCCGACCGTGACGGCTGGCGTCTCCTCGCCGATTACATACATCGGCCACGCGAGAGTTCCCGACCGGTCATGCGAGACGGCGCCGACAGCGCCGACGTCAGGCAGCGAGGTTGCCGCCGCAGTCAGCGCAGCAAGGCAGCCCGGGAGCGGAACGGCGTCATCGTCAAAGCCGCAGACAAGATCGACGTCGTTGCGTGCCATCACGCGCGCCAGGCCGGCCTCAAAACCACCGCAACAGCCCATATTTCGATCGAGCGAGAGCACCTCCGCGTCGGGATGGCGGTCGGCCGCATCCCGCAGCAGCTCCTTGACCTCGGGCGTGCCGTCATTGTCGACGAGCACGAGTACATCCGGCTGCTCCAGCAGCAGAGCGTCGAGCGTCTCACGCAGCGGGACTGGTCTGTCGCGGGCCAAGACAACGGCTGCAACGCGGGGGCTGGCTTCAGTCATCGTCGCGGCCGATCATCGCAGAAGGCTTTTGTAGAGCCGCTCGTACTGGTCTGTGATCCGCTCCCAAGTGAAGCGCTCCTGCCAAGCGCTCCTGCCGCTCGCACCCATCTCGCTGCGGAGGTCCCGATCGGTGAGCAGTCCGTCAAGCCGATCGGCGACAAGGCTCGCTGGCGCGGTCACGTTGCCGGCTCCGTCGCGGCCGGAGGGAACGATCTCGCCGCAGCCACCCCAAGCGGCGATCTCGGCCGCGTTGCCAACGTCGAGCGAGAGGAAAGGCAGCCCGGCGGCCATCGCTTCGAAGAGCACGAGCGGCGAACATTCGACCATCGAGCAGAAGAGGAATGCGTCAGCATCGGTGTATGCCGAGATAACTTCGGCGCGCGGAGGGTCGGCAAGCAGAACTCGGCGGTCGCGCCGCGTGAGGTTAAGCCAGCGTGAGCGCTGGCGGCAGCTAAACGCGCAACCGCGGCCGGTCGGCTGGTTGGCGACGATCGCGAGCGTTGCTTCGCTGCACTCGGTTGCGAGGGCGAACGCCTCCATCGCCTGCGCATGGCCTTTGAGGCCGGTGTGGCCGCCAACGGTGAGAACGAGTGGCTCGTCATCGCCGATTCCGTGGGCCTCGCGAAACGCACCCCGAGCGGGTAGTTGCCCAAACTCGCGCTCATCGGCGCCGTTGGTGATCAAGTGCATGTTCGTGGCTCCAGCGTCGCGCGCAAAGCGAGCGTCCTGGTAGCTCTCTGAGTGGAGGATTAGTGCATCGAAGCGCGGCAGCTCGCCCGCCAGCCGCTCGAAGTAGGAGCTGTAGGCGTCATTCTCGAGCGCCGAGAAACCGCACGGCGCTAGAACAAGCGGCGCCTTGATCTGATCGATGACCGGCAGCAGCGCGTCGGTCGTCCACTGCTGCGCCGCATAGGTCATCACGAGATCGAAGTCGCCGTCAATGACGAAGCGTTGATAGCGCTCCACTTCACCTTGAAGGCCGCGCACAGCATTGCCCCGGATCTCGAACTGTTCGATCTCGACGCCACCAATCGTTTGCGATGAGCGCGCATCGATCCGCGAGGTAGCCACGGTCACCTGATGGCCGCGAGCGGCAAGCCGCTCGGAGAGCTGTTTGACAACTTCCTGAGCACCACCGACCGACGGGCTGTAAAACTCAACGGCGTGGAGGATTCGAAGACTCACCTGGCGGTCGCTCCGCGCAGAGGCCCGTCCGGTGGATGTGGATTGGCGATGGTCATGGTCGGCCGGTTCCGATCCCGACTAACTAGCGAAGGATCGCCCCCATCATGACCGACATCGCGCCGACCAGTGAACGACCGATTGCCCTGATCGTCACGCCGCGTTTCCTGCCGCTGCTTGGGGGTATGGAACGCGAATGCGCGCTGCTGGCGAAAGAGTTCAAGCGTCTCGGCTACTCGCCGCTAGTCATTACCGAGCAGCTTGGCCACGATCTGCCGCTGGAGGAAACGGCAAACGGGGTCCGTATCGTCCGAATCCCGTCTTCGCCCCAGCGCAGCCTGATGGTTCAACTTCGCGTTGCGAGGACGATCGCCTCGTTGCTACTGCGAAACCGCCACCGCGTTGCGTTTGCGGTCGTTCGCACCTTCACGCTGCCGGCCCTCGTCGTTGGCCTGCTGAAGCTGCTCCGTCTCGTTGACTTCCCGACGCTCGTCACTGCTGAGACCGGCGGCGACTCAGATGACGTCGTCGAACTCGAGCGCAAGCCTCTCGCTCGCATCAGCCGCAAACTCGTCTCCTCGAACGACGTGATGAACGCGCTCTGCCAGGCCAACTACGACCACCTCGTCGAGTTCGGTTACCCCGCTGCCAAGCTTTCGATGATCCCGAACGGAATCGACACCAGCCCTTGGCATACAACGTCGCCGCCGGAGCGGGTTCGCCGGCTGCTCTTCCTCGGCAGGCTAGACCGCGCCAAAGGGATCTTCGAGCTGG
>CAJBIG010000076.1 GCA_903953065.1 uncultured Solirubrobacterales bacterium | reverse complement strand
TAATAAGCCCGGGGCGAATCGTCACCGAAGTGTGATGTAGCGCGGCCCTTTTTCGCGCGAGCCCGACAGCTAACCCCGCAGGCACTCAAAAGAGGGGGTTCCCCGTGATTTACAACAAGCGAAAACAACTAATTGCCACCGTCCTAGTAGCGATGCTGGTACCAGCAGCGAGCGCCACGGCAGCAACGACGCAGCCTGTAGCGAGCGCCCCAACGGCGCTCCCGAAGATTCAGACCAAAACTTTGCGCGTTGGAGCTACCGGCGCCAACGTAACTGCGCTCCAGCAGCTTCTTGGCCGCGTAGGGATCGCCGTCCCCGTAACCGGCACGTACGCCGCCGAAACAACGAAGGCCGTCAAGAAGTTCCAGTTTGCCGCCCAGATCGCCGTCAGCGGCGTTGCCAGCAGCGGCACAATCAAAGCTCTCGTCCTTTCGGCCCGCGGGCCGCGCTCGGTTGACAGCAGCGGCGGTGCCAACTTTGGCAGCGACCCGAGTGTTACGAAGAGGCTCGGCAAGCGCCTCCCGGTCGTTGCAGGAATGAGCGGCCTTGATATCCGCGAGCTGCAGACTTATCTGCGCCGCGCCGGTGACAAGCGCGCCCCGGTTCCTAGCGGCGAGTTTGGCCCGATGACGGTCGCTGCCGTCAAGCGCTTTGAAGCCAAGCAGAAGCGCCCCGTCGATGGCGTCGCCGATGCCGGCGACGTTTATGAGCTGCGAATTGAAGTTGGTCAGGACGCATCGCCCGGTGGTTCAGGCGACCCGGCGGCCGACGACGTTCCGACCTCGCTGGTTCCCGGCAATAAGGCGCGCGTCACCAAGAGCGGTCTTGCAATCGCGCCTGAGAACGCTCCGATCGCCGTTCAGAAGATCATTGCTGCCGGCAACAAGATCGCTCGCAAGCCGTACCTTTGGGGCGGCGGGCACGGCAGGTGGGAAGACAGCGGCTACGACTGTTCCGGCTCGGTCAGCTACGCGCTGCGTGGCGCCAACCTGATGAAGAGTCCTGCGCCGTCATACGGCTTCTAC
Source organism: uncultured Solirubrobacterales bacterium (assembly GCA_903953065.1). GTDB lineage: Bacteria > Actinomycetota > Thermoleophilia > Solirubrobacterales > Solirubrobacteraceae > F1-60-MAGs163. The sequence continues at coordinate 792 of CAJBIG010000076.1, read as the reverse complement.
GGTTACGGCGAGGCCGGCAAGGGCGAGTGGGTAACGATCTACACCAACGCTGGCCACATCTACATGACCGTTGCTGGCATTCGCTTCGACACCAGCGGTCGCGGCAACAGCGGCTCCCGCTGGCAGACCGAGATGCGCTCCTCGAGCGGCTTCAAGATTCGCCACCCGAAAGGGCTCTAAGAAGCCCTAGTCATCATCGCGCGGCGGTTTGCGCCCGCGCTTGTGCTCCGAGCGCTGCCGCTTCTCTTTCAGCCGTCGTTCCTTCGCGCCCTTCGACGGGCGTGTCGGGCGGCGGCCCTTGCGAACCTTCAGGCCGTCGCGTAGTTTCGCGACCAGCCGCTCGACAGCCAGCTCGCGGTTGCGCGCTTGGCTGCGCCCGTCCTGCGCGATGGCGCGCACGACCGGCCCGCCGCAGCTCGCGGTGATCAGTTCGCGCTGGCGCGCGCTCAGCGACTCTGATTCACGAACGTCAAAGATCGCTTCAACGCGTGAATCGGTCACGTTCGCATGCTGGCCACCGGGGCCTGACGAGCGGCTCGTGCGGAACTGAACCTCACGAAGCGGGATTGCCAGTCCTCCGTTGATGACAATCGGGTCGTCCACCAGGGTGATGCTACGCAGCGCCGCTGACTACTCTGTCGGTATGACCGATACAGCCAGTGACACCTACTCGATCCCGCAGGAGTCGATCGACCTTCGCGACATGATCCGCCAGATCTCCGAGGAGCAGATCGCGCCGCGCGCGCATGACATCGACTCCAGCGCCGAATACCCGTGGGATATCCGCAAGCT
>CAJBIG010000075.1 GCA_903953065.1 uncultured Solirubrobacterales bacterium | reverse complement strand
CTTGGCGTTGTGGATCAGGTCATCAAGTTTGTCGATTAGTACGAGAACGTCCATAGCACGGTGCCTTTCGCTAGCGAGCGAGTTCTTCCTTCAGTCGGGCTGCAACTTTTGGTGTGACCAGCTCGTCAATTGTTCCACCAAAGATCGCCAGTTCCTTGATTCCGCTTGAGCTGATGAAACTGAACTGTGGGCTGGCCATCATGTAAAGCGACTCTACATCAGGCGCCTGCTGGCGATTGAGCTGATTCATTTCAGTTTCGTATTCGAAGTCTGAAATCGCTCGCAGGCCCTTGACGATCGTCTTTGCGCCGATCTCGCGAGCGAAATCGACGATCAGCGTGTCGAAGGGAGCGGCGCGAACATTTGAAAGTGCGGCCGTCGCATCTTCGATAAAGCCGAGCCGTTCTTCAACGCTGAACAGCGTTGACCCTTTGCGCACCGGATGATTGACGACAGCGACAACGACCTCGTCGAAGACCTCCGCGGCACGCGCGATCACGTCGACGTGGCCGCGAGTGATCGGGTCATAGGAGCCTGGGCAGACTGCGATCTTCTTGGAGTTGGTCATCGTTTGTGGATTCGTATCAGGGTGTCGCCGTAGCGACGTTCGTCGATCATCGGTAGTTCAAGTTCAAACGGCTGACGCCGGTCGCTTTCGGTCACCACTCTCGCATCTGGCGCGAGAATTGTCCCAATCAGCTTCGCAGCATCGTTGCCAAGCATCGCAGGCTGACGGTACGGAGGGTCCAGAAAGATTAGATCGTATTCCTCAGCAGCCTTGGCTGCCTGCTCCAGCGCCTTCTGCGCATTGCCGCGAATTAGTCGCACCTGCGGCTCGGTGAGCCCGAGCGAAGCGAGGTTCGCAGCGATCACCTTCGATGCGCCGCGGTCCCGCTCAACCAAGACTGCACTTGCCGCGCCACGTGAGAGCGCCTCGATAGCCAGCGCGCCCGAACCGGCGAAGAGATCGAGGACGGCAAGCCCTTCGATCGGGCCGAGCGTTGCGAAGAGTGATTCGCGCACGCGGTCGCTGGTTGGGCGCGTTACGGAGCTCGGAGGCGACTGAAGCTTGCGACCGCCGAGCGTTCCGGCAACGACGCGCATCAGGCTGGAATCGTTGCCGCCAGCAACGACCCTCTCGCCCGCTCCATCGCCTCGCGCAGCGGTACGTGCTCAGCAAGTTTCAACTCAGGGTCAGCTTCGAGGATGTCGCGGGCGCTGAGCCTGGCGCGCTCCAACAGCTCTCCGTCTTCCGGCATCGAGGCGAACCGAAATGCCGCCATGCCCGACTGGCGGGTGCCGGTCAGCTCGCCTTCCCCGCGAATCTGCAGATCGACCTCGGCCAACTTGAAGCCGTCGTTCCAGGTAGAGAAAGCTGCCAGCCGTTCTGATTCTTTCGGCCCAAAGCAGATACAGACCGATGCGTGCTCTCCGCGGCCGATGCGCCCACGCAGCTGATGCAGCTGGGAGAGGCCGTAACGCTCGGCGTTCTCGATGAGCATCACGGTCGCGTTTGGAACATCGACCCCGACCTCGATCACCGTTGTCGCGACGAGTACGTCGACCTCACCGGCTTTGAAACTGCGCATCGCTTCGGCTTTCTGCGCCGATGGCATCTGGCCGTGGATCAGCGCAACGCTGAAATCGGCAAACTCGTCGGCGCTGAGCCGTTCGTACTCGGCGCTCGCCGCGCGCGCAGCGAGCGCCTCGGATTCCTCCACCAGAGGGCAAACAACGTAGGCCTGGCGGCCCTCTCGCAGCTCCTCGCGGATCCGTTCATAAGCCCGGGCGCGGTCGCGCTCCCCGGAGGCAAGGTGGGTCGCGATCGGCTGGCGCCCTTTCGGCAGTTCGCGGAGCTCTGTTACATCGAGATCGCCATAGCCAAGCAGTGCAAGCGTCCGCGGAATCGGCGTCGCCGTCATGTGAAGCACGTGCGGGGCAGCGCCACCGGCGGCCTTCGCGTCGAGCGCGGTCCTCTGACGGACGCCAAAGCGGTGCTGCTCATCGACAACAACAACGGCAAGCCTTTTGAAGAGGACGTCGTCTTCGATCAGGGCGTGGGTTCCAACGATGATCCCGAGCTCACCTGAGTCCAACTTGCCCAGCAGATCGCGACGCCTTGCGGCGGGCGTTGATCCGGTCAGCAGTGCAATCGGAACGGCCCGCCCTGGCATCAGCTCCGCTAGCGTGGCGAAGTGCTGGTTGGCAAGCGTCTCAGTTGGCGCCATCAGCGCGGCTTGGTACCCGTTGGCGACTGCGCGCAACATCGCCGCCAGCGCAACGACCGTCTTTCCGGAGCCGACCTCCCCCATCAGCAGGCGCTGCATCGGGTGCCCCCGCGCAATGTCGCCCAGCACAACAGCCACGGCGCGCTCTTGGTCTCCGGTCAGCTCGAACGGGAGCTGCTGCGTAATCCACTCGTTGACCAGATCTACTTCCCCGGCCGCAACGGCCTCTGGAAGCTGAGGCGCTTTGACCTCTTCTGCGCGGCGGGCGCGGCGGCGCAAGAGATCGAGCTGTACGTAAAGCAGCTCATCGAACGCGAGTCGCTGGCGCGCGGGTTCGAGCTGCCCGGCGTGACCGGCCAAGAGCGCCGACGGCATGTCGGGCAAGCGATGACGCGCGCGCAGCCGACCCGGCAGCGGGTCGGGGGCCAGCCGCGCAGCATCAAGGTGCTCACGAACGACAGCCAGAATCTGCGTCGACGAGAGGCCGTCTGCGGCGGGATAGTGAGCGACGTCATCGCCGGCGCCGATCTCGTCGGCGGTTGGGGCGTGCGAGCTGACGCGGAAGCGGTTCCGCGCCTCGTAGCTGCCGTGCAGCACAAGCCTTGTTCCTGGCGGGTACTTCTTCACGAGCCAGGGCTGGTTGAAAAAGGTGACTTGAAGCGGGCCCGTTTCGTCGAAGACAAGCGCTTCGACCAGCGGCCGCATGCCGCGCCGGCGGACAGGCCGCGAGCTGATCGAACGGACTTCGACGACGACGGTTGCCTGCTCTCCCGGCACGAGCGCGGCGACCGTGCGCGCTTCACGGCGGTCACGTGGCAGGTGCTCAAGCAGCGCCCCAACAGTTGTCAGGCCAAGATGCTCTGCTCCCTCTTCAGCCTTGCGGCCGCCAAACTTTGGCCGCTGGGCGAGCGCCTTCTCAGAAGGCCAGCGGAGCGGAGCGCCGATCAGCTGCTCGTGATTCAACGGCGCGCCGTCGCCTAGTCCGCGAGGGCTCTTATCCACCGGCTAATCGTCAACTATTCAGCGGACAACAGCCACCAGCGGCTAAGTTGGCCGCCCTCGTGCTGCTCAAGTTCAAGTGCTGCGGGGGCCAAACTGCGGACGCCGGCTTGATCTATTGGCGCGCCGACGCCTGCGATAACCGTCAGCAGTTCGCTCCCCTGCGCCAACGCCTCGATTACCGCGCCAAGCGTCGCTTCCGGCTCACCCCAAGCGACCAGCTCCTCGCCGACATAACCGACCGCGTCACCTTCCGCGAATCTCCCCTCGCCGTCAGCGCGAGCGGCTCGCGCGACGCTGCCGCTTCGAACGTGCACCAGCAGTGCGTCAATTTCGGCAGCGTTCTCTGCTGCGGAACGCTCTGGGCGAGAGGCCACGAGCGCCGCGAGCCCGGCCTGCATCTCGCTCGATTGGGCAACGTGAACGGTTCGCTCTGACATCTCGGCAGCCGCCTGGGCAGCCATGAAGACATTGCGGCTGTTGGGCAGCACGACGACCTCATCTGCCGGGACGCTGTGAATGCCGGCAAGGATCTCGTAGGTAGAAGGGTTGAGCGTTTCGCCGCCATCGAGAACGTGTGCGCCGAGAGAGCGGTAGAGCTGGGCAATTCCGTCACCGGCGACGATTGCCAGCGTGCCGCAGCGAGAGCGGACTGCTGGTTCGCTCGCGAGCCGCTCCTCACGATCAGCGATCTGCGCCGACATGTCGGCAACATCAAGCCGCGAAACCTGTCCGACCTCGGCGAAGAGCGCCGTCGCGGCCGCCGGCTCGTCGGTGTGAACGTGGACGCGCAAGGTCACCTGATCGCCGACGACGAGCACCGAATCACCGAGCTCTTCGAGCTGCGCGATGTACTGCTCCGAAGTCGCCAGCCGATCCGCGGTAGTTGCCGTGACGGCAAAGTTGGTGCAGAAACGGAATGTTGAAGACTCGTGTTGTGGCTCGCTCGAGCGCGCCGGCGCGACGTGATGAGCGACCGACAGCCCCTGCTCGCCGCGTAGCGCCGTGACGCAGCCGGCAAAGAGGACGACAACGCCATAGCCACCGGAATCAACGACGCCAGCAGCCTTCAAGACGGGAAGCAGCTCGGGTCCGCGTCGCACCGACTCTTCCCCTGCTATCACGGCGATCTCGAGCAGCTCGGCGATTCGCGCGTTCTGCTGATCTGGCGTGGCGTCCGCCGGCATCGGCGCAATTTGCTCCAGCGCCGCTGTCACAGCGGTCGCCATATCGGCCATCACTGTCAAAATTGTTCCCTCCGCTGGCTCGCGGACGGAGGCGTAGGCACGCTCTGCGGCGCGCTGCATCGCGAGCGCGATCAGCACTGGGTCCACCAATACTCCGGGTCGCGAGATCAGCTCCTCTGCGGCGCCACGAATCAACTGCGAGAGAATCACGCCACTGTTGCCTCTGGCGCTGAGCAGCGCTGCACGAGCTACAAGATCGACAATCTCCTCGCGGCCGATCTCATCAAGAGAGCGCTCGCCGGACTCTTCGGCGAGGCGATCAAGCTCGGCAAGGCAGCCCTCGATCGTCAGCACCATGTTGTCGCCGGTGTCGCCGTCGGCGACCGGGAAGACGTTGAGGTCGTTGATCTCGGAGCGCCGCTCCTCCAGCGCGAGCAAGGCGCCGCCGAGGATTGCTCGGAAGCGCAGCAGGCTGGAACTGGAATTCGATTGCGGCACTACGCCGCAGAGCCTAAAGGGCCTTCTGGACCTTGTCGGCCTTGAGGCAGCGCGTGCAGACGTATTCGCGGCGAGGTGCACCCTCGACGACGATCCGCACCTTCTGCAAGTTCGGGTTAAAACGACGGCGAGTAGCAACCATCGAGTGGCTTCGGCTGTTACCGAATGCGGGTCCCTTGTTGCAGCTGAAACATACCTTGGCCATTGCGTTGCGCAGTGTAGCGGTCAGCTGGCAGGTTCCGAGTCACGCTGCGGCGCCTGGCGCCGATGAGGCGCACGGCGCGGAGCGCTGGAGACACCGGCGATGCTGCCCGGACCACGCAGACGGACGGAGCTTGGCTGCGCGTCAGGTAGCGGAATTCCGCTACCACTCGGGCCGCCCGCCGGCCGATCATCGGGGCCGCTGCCGGAGCCGCCGTCGCTGTCCCACCAGTCGCGCAGATCTTGCGGGCGAGCGCCACCCAAGCGGACTAGCATCGCGACAAGAATCGCCGCCGCGCCGACGTGAGAAAGACCGGTTATCAGTAAGGCGATTGTCTGGCCGCTCATTGCCAGAAAGCTTAGCGACGCGCCCCGCTCTCTGCCAGTGCGGAAATTACTGAGAAGCGAGCTGCGAACGGACGCGCTGCAATGCCAGCACAGCGTTGGCGGCGTTGCGGCCTGCGTCTCGAACCCCGCCACCGGAGCGCTCGAGCGCTTGATCGAATGTGTCGACGGTCAGCACGCCAAATGAACAGGGCACGCCGGTGTCCAGCGACACGCTCTGGATTCCACGCGCGGCTTCGGCGCAAACGTAGTCGTAGTGGTCTGTTTCGCCACGGATCACGGCACCAAGGCAGGCAACGCCGGCAAAGCGGCCGGACTGAGCGCAAAGCTTCGCCGCTGCCGGCAGTTCGAAGGCGCCCGGAACTTCAAAGCACTCTGCCTCGTCACATCCAGCCTCGACAAACGCTGCCTGCGCGCTCGAGGTCAGACGCTCGGCCAATTCGGAATAGAACTGCGCGCAAACGATCGCGTAGCGCTCACTCATCGCCGACTTCCTCCGCAGTTCTGTCCTGTTCGCGCTCGGCGTGAATCATCTCCTCGTCGAGATTGAGTCCTTGGTGATGGAGCGTGTGGCCCATCCGGCGCCTCTTCGTCTCGAGGTACTCCTCATTGTGCGCGTTCGACGCAGGTTCGATCGGCAGCTGCTCACTGACAGAGAGCCCGTAGCCCTCTAGGCCGTGAATCTTCTTTGGGTTGTTGGTGAGGATGCGAATCGAGCTGAGCCCGAGATCGACGAGGATCTGCGCGCCGATTCCATAGTCGCGAAGGTCGGCGGGCAGACCAAGCTTGAGATTGGCGTCGACCGTGTCGTATCCCTCCTCCTGAAGTTTGTAGGCCTTCAGCTTGTTGAGAAGTCCAATTCCCCTTCCCTCTTGAGCGAGATAGAGCAAGACTCCCTGCCCCTCCTCTTCAATAACGGCCAGCGCAGCTTCAAGCTGATCGCCGCAGTCGCAGCGGAGTGAGTGAAAAACATCGCCGGTCAAACATTCCGAGTGGACGCGAACGATCACGTCCTCCTTACCTGCGACGTCGCCCTTGACGAGCGCAACGTGGTGCTTGTCATCTACGAGAGATCGGTAACCGACGACGGTGAAATCGCCAAAGGCGGTCGGCATTGTCGTCGATACGACGCGCTCAACAAGCTTGTCATTTCTGCGCCTGTAAGCGATCAGGTCAGCGATCGTCAGCATCTTCAGCTGATGGAGCTCGCAGTAAGTCTTGAGGTCATCAACGCGGGCCATCGAGCCGTCGTCGTTCATGATTTCGCAGATCACGCCGGCCGGCGTGCAGCCGGCAAGACGAGCTAGATCAACGCTTGCCTCAGTGTGGCCTGTGCGCTCAAGAACGCCACCAGGCTTCGCTTTGAGCGGGTTCACGTGCCCACCCTTGACGATCGCTTCGGGGCCGTTGGATGGGTCGCTGGCAACGCGGATTGTCTGTGCGCGGTCGGCGGCGCTGATTCCCGTTGTGACCCCTTCGCGAGCTTCGATCGTGACCGTGAACGGTGTCTCGTAAGGCGTCTCGTTCTTTGAGGTCATCAGCTCAAGGTCGAGTTCAGCGCAGCGCTCCGGCGTCAGCGCAAGGCAGATCCAGCCGCGCGCATTCGTAGCCATGAAGTTGATCGCGTCCGGCGTGACGTGCTCAGCCGCCATCACGAGGTCGCCCTCGTTTTCGCGGTCCTCGTCATCGACAACGACGATCATCTTGCCGGCAGCAATGTCGGCAAGCGCCTCGTCGACGGTCGCGAAGCGGTAATCGGTTTCAGCGGAATTGGTCATTTGGTCGTTGAGAGAAGCCGTTCGACGTACTTGGCGAGGATGTCAACTTCGAGGTTGACTGTACGGCCCGGCTCAGCTGCGCCGAGATTGGTTCGCTGTGTTGTCTCCGGAATTAGCCAAACATCGAAGCCGGCATCATCAACCCTCGCGACCGTCAGCGAAACCCCGTCTACGGCAATCGAACCCTTCTCGGCAACGTAGCGGAGCAGCTCAGGGGCGGCGGAAACCGTTAGAACAAGGGCTATTCCGTCCTCACGCGTCGTGGCGATCGTGCCGACGCCATCTATGTGGCCTTGGACGATGTGGCCGCCGAGGTGGCCGTTGGCCCGGACCGGAAGCTCAAGGTTGAGCGACGAGCCCGGCTCGGCCGTCCCGAGCGAGCTGCGGCTAAGAGTCTCGTTCATCGCGTCGGCAGAGAAGCTCTCGACGCCGATCCCGGTTGCCGTGAGGCAGACGCCATTGACGGCGACCGAATCACCCTCCGAAAGCTGCGCTGCAAGCACGCTGCGGATAGTCAGCCGCGCGCCCAGCTCATTGCTTTCGAGCACGCTCAGCTCACCCAAGTCCTCGATCAGCCCAGTGAACATGCTCACCACTCTCGCAGTCGTGCCGTCAACAAGATGTCATCAGCGACCGGCTCGGCCGTCAGCGACAGCGCGCGGGTCGCATCGGCGATCAGCGTAACCCCCATCCCCTCGACCGGATCACGTGCAGTCGAGCCGCCGAGCACGAGCGGTGCAATGAAGAGCCGAACTTCGTCGATCTCGCCCGCGTCGAAGAAGGCGCCGGCCAAGTGGGGCCCACCTTCGAGCATCATCGCCATCACCGGCGGATCGAGATTCCCCAGCTGAGTCAGAGCGTCGCTGATCCGAAGTGGCTCGTTCTCGCCGCTGACGACGATCACCTGAGCGCCGGCCGATTCAAGTGCCTCAACGGCGCTCCGAGGAGCAGCGCGCGTGACGATCACGACCAGCTCCAGCTCCGGCGCCCCGGCGACGAGCTGCGAATCGAGCGGCAGCCGGCCGTCCGAATCGAAAACAATTCGGCGTGGCTGTTTTCCAACGGCTGGAGTTCGGGCCGTGAGCTGCGGATCGTCGGCCATGGCCGTTCCTATTCCAACGGCGACTGCGTCGACCTCGGCTCGCCAGAGGTGAACCAGCTCTCTGCTGCTGGCATCGGAGATCCATTGCGAATCGCCTTCCCTCGTGGCGACCTTGCCATCGATACTCATCGCTGACTTGAAGAGAACCCAAGGCTTTCCGCTGCGCGCATGTTTGCGGAAGGCCTGGTTCTCAAGTCTTGCCGTCGCAGCCAATTCGCCGCTAACGACTTCAACATCGACGCCCTCATCGCGGAGGATTCCCAGCCCGCGACCGCTTGCCTTCTCGGTCGGATCATCACTCGCGACCACCACTCGTGCGATGCCGGCTGCGGTAATCGCATCGGTGCAGGGTGGCTGCTGGCCCTGATGGCAGCAGGGCTCAAGCGAGACGTAGAGCGTTGCGCCAGTTAGGTCGGCGTCGCCGCAATCGGCAATCGCATTCACCTCAGCGTGAGGGCCCCCGTAACGCTCGTGCCAACCCTCGCCAAGAACCTCGCCATCCCTGGCGATCACGGCACCGACTTGCGGATTTGGGCTGACGTTACCGATGCCTCTGCGGCCAAGCTCGATTGCCTTGGTTAGCAGCCGCTGGTCGCGCGTTGAGACTGGGCTCTCCATTGTCGCTCAGGATAGGCCTAGGAGGCCGCGCTCACCGACAGCGCCCGTACACCGAATAGAGATCGTTGGCCGCAATCGGGCGGTAGCCGACCGGCGGAAGGTTGCGCAGGGTATCCGCGGCAACCGGGTTCTCGCGGTCGAGCCCGCCGCGCAGAAGCACCGCCCGTCCGGCTGCGAGCACGACTATCCCTTCCTTCACCTTCGATGAGACCTGCACGTCGCTGCGCGGGACAACCTGATCTGGTGGAAGGTCCATGATCCAGCGCACCGAAGGCACGAGGCGGTGGTTGCTCGTCAGCACGGGGCCACATTTGGCGACTGCGCGAACGTCAGGCCGGTCGAGAAGGCTGGTCAGAGCGCGCACCGAATCACCGCGGAATTTCAGCTCCGAAACGAGAACGCCAACGTTGACGCGGACGATCGTCCAAACAATCAAAGCGACCACAGCGACCGCAGATGCGGCCGACCAATACTTGCGCACACGGCCTTCTTCGATGACTGTGAAACCGGCGACAACGAACGCCGCGAAGATCATCAGCATGATCGACGGCAGCAGCAGGTAGCGGCTGATAACCGAGAACTGCCCAAGCGCGAGCAATACGAACGTGAACAGTCCGATCAGAAAGAGCGCCAGCGGCACTCGCACGCGCTGCGGCACGAGCCAGCTGGCAAGACCAATGCCGATAAGCCCGGCGACCATGACCGGGAGCTTCAGCAGTTGACTGAAGAAGAGCACCGTTTGGCCCGGAACCGCGCCAGCCGACTTGTTTCGGCCGTTCGCCGCCGTCCAATCCGTCGTATGCGTCTGGGAGAAGAACGGGTCGCCAGTAACGATGTAGTCAACCCCAGACCAGATCAGTGGCGCGGCGGCGACGAGCATCGCGAATTCGACCCGCTTACGCCAAGAGAGCCCGGGGAAGAGCCAAAGCCAATAGATCCCGGCGATGATCCAAGCCTCCGGCCTCAGCAGCCCGGCCAGCGCCAGCAGCCAGAAAACAACCGCTCCTCGGCGCGGCTTTGCTACCTCCAACGCGGCCGCCCAAAGCAGCAGCGCGAGGTAGGGAATGTCGATGTACGCGCGCGCCGCGAGGAACGGAAAATCGAAGCGCGTACAGAGAAGCGCTGCCGCGGCGAGCCCTACCAGCACCGTAAACGAGTTGCGTGCAAGCTGATTGAGGGCGACGACCATTAGGACGAAGCTGCCCATCGTGGCGAGCAGCATCAAACGATCGCCAGCGCGACCGAAGGCGGCGAAGAAGACGCCGAAGACCAAACCCAAGGGGTGCTCCGTTGGGGACCGGTAGGTGGCGAAAACCGGCAGCTGCCCGTCAAGGATCTCGCGCCCCCAGAGCAGCGAGTAGGTCGCGTCATACGCGGTGTAGGTCGGGAAGACGATCGTCCCCGCCGCAACGATGACGATCAGAACCCCGAGCAGGATCGTCGGCCACGGCAGCGATTGTGCGCGTGAAATCAAGTTGAGCGAAGAGGGGGCTGTAGTCACAGGAGGCGGTCGGTTGGGCGCGATCAATTCACGCGCAACCGGCAGTGATACTACGCAGCCGGATGACGGGCAGCGCTAACTGGTCGCCCCGTTTCAGCCCCGATCGCATGAGACCCGTACGATTGGGCGTCGATGAAACTGATCATTCAGATCCCGTGCCTCAACGAAGAGGAGACTCTTCCCGAGACCCTCGCCGACCTTCCGCGCCAAGTGGACGGCATCGCCGATGTCGAATGGCTGATCATCGACGACGGTTCGACCGACTCAACTGTCGACGTCGCGCGAGCGAACGGCGTTGACCACATCGTCCGACTGACCAACAACCGTGGCCTTGCAGCCGGCTTCCAGGCGGGCCTCGACGCCTGCCTAAAGCTCGGCGCTGACGTAATCGTCAACACCGACGCCGACAACCAGTACTTCGGGGCCGACATCCCCAAGCTGGTCGAGCCGATAATCGACGGCCGGGCCGACATGGTCATCGGTGATCGTCAGACAGATTCGATTGAACACTTCTCTCCAATCAAAAAGCGGCTGCAGAAGCTCGGTTCCTGGGTCGTTCGCCAAGCGTCCGAAACCGATGTCCCCGATACGACTTCCGGCTTCCGCGCCTACAACCGCGAAGCAGCACTGCAGATGGCCGTCGTCTCGCGCTTCACTTACACGCTCGAGACGATCATCCAGGCCGGCAAGCTTCTCGTGGCGGTCGAGGATGTTCCGATCCGAACGAACCCGAAGACGCGCGAGTCGCGACTCTTTCCATCGACTTGGTCTTACGTGCGACGCAACGGCGTCTCGATCTTCCGCATCTACGCCCAGTACGAACCGATGCGCGTCTTCGCCACGGCGGCGGTTGTGCTCGGCATCGCCGCCCTGGTCCCGTTCACGCTCTTCTTCATCTACTGGGTTCAAGGTGATGGCGCCGGCCACGTGCAGTCGCTGATCTTCGGCGCCGTGCTGTTCAACGCTGCCGTCGTGATGGGCGCGCTGGCCGTCATTGGCGACCTGATGCACGCCCAGCGAATCATGAGCCAACGGATTTTCGAGCGCGTCCGCCGGGTCGAACTGGAGCTCGGCGTGCCACCGTCGCACTACGAGCCCGGCGCCGCGCCGACCGGCCAAGCGGCAACCACCGGTGCCCATTCAGCTCCGACTCCAAGCGAACAGCGCGCGCTGATCAAACAAGAGGAGGCGTCGCGATGAAGTCGCGCGTGACAGTAGACAGCGAAGGAACGGTAACGGGCAACACCTTCGATAAGTACGGTTCGACGAACCCGGTTGTCCGCCGCCTGATGGCAGGTTTCCACCGCGACCTCGACGCTTGCTACGCGATGGCCGCCCCAACTTCAATCCTCGACATCGGCTGCGGCGAGGGCGTACTCACGCACGAGTGGGCCGGGCGACTGCCGAGCGGCGGCCGTATTGTCGGCACCGATCTGGACGATCCACTGCTCCACGCTCAATGGGAGCAGCGTCGCGCGCCGAACCTTGAGTACCGCGTCATGAAGGGCGAGGAACTTGAGTTCGCCGACAACGAATTCGATACCGCGACCGCGATCGAAGTGCTCGAGCACGTCAGCGACCCTGAAATGGTGCTCTCCGAGATGTCGCGGTGCGCCGAACGCTGGCTGCTTCTGTCGGTGCCGCGCGAGCCACTTTGGAGAATCACAAACATCGCGCGCGGCGCCTATTGGAGCGATCTGGGCAACACGCCTGGGCACCTCAACCATTGGTCGAGTCGCTCGTTCCGGGAGATGCTCTCTCGCTACGGCGAAGTTGTTGAACTGCGCCACCCGTTCCCATGGGTAATGGCGGTAGTACGACTCAATGGCTAAGCCTGAACAACCCGCTCCGGTAGCGACGCCGACCAAGGGCGATTACGTATCAGGGGCGCGAGTCCTTGCGGTCGGCGTTGGCGCGACCGGGCTGCTGACGTTCCTCTACTTCTCGCTCTCGTCGCATCTGCTCACGGCGACCGATTACGGCGAGCTCAGTGTGCTCTGGGCCGCTCTCTTCATTGTCATCTCCGTCATTTACAGACCGATAGAGCAGCTTCTCTCACGGACAATCTCCGACCGCCGCGCGCGCGGCGCCGAAGGCAACCATCCGCTCCGTGGCCCGATGCTGATTCAAACCGGTTTCGCGCTCACATTTCTCGTCGTGGCGATTGCCCTGCGCCCCCAGATAGAGCAGCTCTTCGGCGGCTCTCAGTCGCTCTACCTGATCTTCGTCTCTGCGACTGTCGCCTACGCCGCGAGCTACTTCGCGCGTGGCTACTTCGCCGGGCACCAGTGGTTTGTTCTGTATGGCGGATTGATGCTCTTTGAATCCAGCGCGAGGGTCTGCTTTCCGCTCGCGGTGCTGATCGGCATCACTAGCGGACAGACCGCAATTGCGATCGGGATCTTTGCCGCCCCGCTGGCGTCGCTGCTTGTCGTGCCGTGGGCGATTGCCCGTCACAGCCGCTTGGATCGCGACGCTCCGGAGCTCGAGGTTGCTTCGGTTGCCGGCAGTGGCGTCGGCTTTGCCGGCGCCGTGGCCGCAATTCAGCTCGGCGAGCAGACGCTGCTCAACGCGGGCGTACTCGTGGCCGATTCGGTCGCCGGCGCGGCGACTGCCGGCGCCGTATTCAGCGTGCTGCTGATCACGCGGGCGCCACTGCAGCTATTCCAATCGGTCCAAACAACGCTGCTGCCGCACCTCACAGGCCTTGAGGCGACCAAAGGCGGCGAAGAATTCTCGCGGGCAATCAAGATCACCGTTCGCGCGATCGCGGTCTTCGCTGGACTCTCAGCGCTTGTGATGCTGCTGCTCGGACCCAGCCTGATGGAGCTCTTCTTTGGCGACGACACAACCTTCGGCCGCTGGGGCCTCGCTGCCGTCGCGATCGGAATGGGATTCCACCTGATCGCCGGCACGCTCAATCAGGCAGCGTTGGCGCGCGGCCGCGCCAAGGCCGCGAGCGTGATCTGGTTGCTCGTCGCGTTGGCGTTCGTCGGCTGGATGTTCGTGCCGCTCGTCGAGTCGGCGTTGCTTCGCGCAGAGCTTGGCTACCCGGCGGCAACGGCAACGCTCTGCGCCCTGCTTTACATCCTCTACCGCCAGCCACCCCGCGCCGACGGCGATCTAGTTCCGGCTCGTCGCAGCGTTGAGGATGTCATTGAAGGCTCGGGCGGGATCATCCTGACCGAAGATCGCCGAGCCGGCGACCAGCCGGGAAGCGCCGGCGGCAACACATAGCCCCGCCGTTCTTGCGTCTACTCCGCCGTCTACCTCGATCACAACCTCGTCGCCGACTATCGCGCGCAGCCGAGTGATCTTCTCGATCGAGCTCGCGATGAAACTCTGACCGCCCCAGCCTGGGTTGACGGTCATGCAGAGCGCCAAATCCGGTTCGACCTCCTCGTAGATGGCGAGCGGCGTCGCGGGGTTGACTGCCAGTCCCGCCTTGCAGCCGTGCGAGCGAATCAACTCAAGTGTGTAGTCGACGGCTGGGGTCGCCTCGGCGTGGATGATGATCGTCCCCGCGCCAGCCGCGGCGAAAGTTTCTACTTGGACTGTCTCCGGGCGATCAACCATCAGGTGGACCTCGAGGTGAAGGCCCATGTCGCGCAGCGCCTCACAGACCTGCGGGCCCATCGAAAGCGGCGGCACGAATTGGCCGTCCATGACGTCGACGTGGATGATTCGCGCGCCGGCGTCCTCAACGAGCAGAACCTGCTCACGCAGGATGCCGAAGTCGGCGCTGAGGATCGACGGAGCGATCTCAACGGTCATCGTCAAACCTCCACCAGCATCGACGTGCCGCAGTGTGAGCACTGGGTCGTTGCGGTGCTCGACATTCGCACGATCGTCTGGTGTTCACCGCAGCCCGGGCAGACCGACCGCAGCTCGTAACGGTGAAGGCAGTAGACGCAGCGGTAGCGGCCGGGCACGGTCGTCGGTCGCAGCCACGGCTCGTGGCACGAAGGGCACTCCAATCCGACTGAAACTTCCGCCATGTTTCGAACAATAGAACGCCCTCCCCCGGAATGGCGATCACTCTCGTTCGCCGCGGCCACGCTGGAACTCTTCCCAGCTCATCGGGCGCGAGCCGGGAGGCACAACTTCGTCGTAGATCAGACGGCCACTATCCAGATGTGCGCTGCGGACCCCCAGCATCAGACCGTCTTCGAGTTCAACCCTCGCGCCGATGTGCGGGGATAGTGCGCGGACGAGGCGATCCTGCTCTGCCGCGCTGCTGACTGGGTCAAGAATGCGGTCGCTGGCGGTGATCTTCTCGGCGTAGGTCGCGGCCGATTCATCCTGCTCAACGAACGGTCGCGGAGCAACCAGAACCTCTCCAAGGAGCGCGGCGCTGCGCTGCTCGAGCCGCTCGCTCAACGTGCCGAAACTGTCGTCGTCGGCTATCGGCTCGCGCTCTTGGGCGCAGACCGGCCCGCAATCAAGCCCCTCGACGAGACGCATTATTGACACGCCGGTCTCGCCGTCGCCTTCGATGATCGCTCGCTCGATTGGGGCAGCTCCGCGCCATCGCGGCAGCAGCGACGGATGGACGTTGAGGATCTCGTAACTTGAGAGCAGCGGCTCGCGGATCAGCGCGCCATACGCGCAGACCAGCAGTGCGTCCGGCTCGGCGTCGGCGATTAGCTGGCGCCCTGCTTCGTCATTTACGTCCTCAGGCTGCACGACGGCGATCCCGAGCTCTCGCGCGACGTCGGCGACCGGCGGGGCAGTCAGCTTGCGCCCGCGTCCGGCGGGTCGGTCCGGCCGCGTGACGACGAGCTGCGGCACCGTCCCGTCCGCAACGAGATGACGCAACACCGCCGCCGCGAACTGTGCCGTGCCGAGGTAGACCGTTCGCATCGCTGGGGACTCCTAGAAGCCTGAGCCGAGCTCGCGCAGGCTGCGCATCGCCTCGCGGCGCTGACCGCGCGTCGTGCGATCGATGATCAGCACTCCGTCAAGGTGGTCGAGCTCGTGCTGAATTATGCGAGCCTCGAGGCCATCTGCTTCAAGCTCGACCGGCTTGCCAAATCTGTCCTGCGCGCTGACGCGAATCTGCGCTGGCCTCGTGACGTCGACGACGACCTGCGGCAAGCTGAGGCAGCCCTCCTCAAACGTCTCTTCCAAATCCGAGCTCCAAGTGATGACAGGGTTCGCGAGCGCTTGGATCGGACCGTCTTCGTGAACGCGATAGACGAAAAAACGGCGCAGTAATCCGACTTGATTGGCCGCCAATCCGACTCCGATAGCGTCATCCATCAGCAGTCCCATTCGATCGACCTCAGCGCGCAGCCCGTCATCGAAGTCGGTGACCTCAGCGGCGCGCGACTTCAGCACCGGGTCGCCGAACTTGCGCACGTGACGCAGCGCCGCCTCGCGGCGAGCGAGCATCTCTTGGTCGAGCTCGGGTGGCTCGCGGCGAAGCTCTTGCGCTTCTGTTTCGCTCTCCTCGGTCATCGTTAGGGAGCAGATTCTAGACGGCGCGCACGGCGCTACTGCGGCTCAACGTCAACCGAGATTGCGACCGACTTGCGACCGGCCCCCTTTGCGACCCGCCCGACGGCAGCATTCACCGCCGCAACGGCGGCGCGGCGATCCTCCGCCTTGATCACGATCTGCGAGCGCTCGCGTCCGCGCAGGCGGAATAGAGGCGCAGGACCAAGCGAGCAAGGTAGCGCCTCCTGGAGCTCGCTGGCGGCCTCCTGAGCGGCCCCCGGCTGCGGTGATGAGCAGACGATTCGGATCAGCGTTGAGAATGGCGGGTAGCGCAATGCTTCGCGGCGTGAGAGCTCCTGCTCCAAAAACGTTGGCGCGTCATGCTGGGCAGCCAGCGTCAGCGCCGGCGCGTCCGGGCTAAACGACTGGACGATCACCCTCCCCCGCTCGCTGCCGCGGCCGCTGCGCCCGGCGAGCTGCGTTACGCGCGAAAAGGTTCGTTCCTCGGCTCGAAAGTCAGGGAAGCGCAAGGTTTGGTCGGCGTCGACGACGACGCCGAGCTCGACATCAGGAAAGTCATGCCCTTTGGCGACGACCTGAGTTCCGAGCAGAATCCCCTCGTCAGCCTGCTCGAAGGCGCGCAGAACGGCGCCGGCGTCGGCCGCGTCACCGTCGAGACGGAAGACGGTTCCAGGCAACTCGGTCTCAAGCCTCTCGGTCCCGGTGCCGTGGCGCGCGATCGAAACCGACCCGCACTCCACACAGCGCTCCGGAACGCGCTCACGATGGCCGCAGTGGTGGCACGAGATCGACCCGCTTGCCCGATGCAGCACCAGCGTCACGTCGCACTGAGGGCACTCCCATGCGTAACCGCAGCTCGAGCAGCTCAGATAGTTTGACCAACCACGGCGATTGAGCAGCACGATCGACTTGCGCGAATCGACCAATGCCTGGAACGTGTCCGGGTGGAGCACCCCGGGGGCGCCACGCAGATCGATGATCTCGACCTCAGGGAGCGGCAACCCATCAACGCGGCTGGGCAGGCTCAACCGGCGCAGCCTCTGCCAGCTTTCCGCTCGCGGCGTGGCGCTGCCGGCAACCAGGACAGCACCGTGGTCCTCGGCGCGGCGGGCCGCTACGTGGCGGGCGTCGTAGCGCGGATCGCCCTCATTCTTGTAGCTGCTGTCGTGTTCCTCGTCGACGATGATCAGGCCGATGTCGCTCATCGGCGCAAAGACAGCCGAGCGTGCCCCGATGCAGATCCGCGCTTCGCCGCTACGAAGCCGCATCCATTCGTCGAACCGTTCGCCTGGAGTCAGTTTGGAATGGATCACCGCGACGGTCTCGCCGAAGCGTTCGACAAAACGCGAGATGATCTGCGGAGTCAGCGCAATCTCCGGCACCAGCACGAGCACCGTCTTGTCGGCAGCCAGTACCTCCGCGGCGGCGCGCAGGTATACCTCCGTCTTGCCCGAGCCCGTAACGCCGTGGAGCAGCAGCTGCTCTCCCGGCGCGGCCGCCAGCAGCTGTTCGAGCGCCTCGGCCTGATCGGAAGTGAGCGGCGGCCCGCTGGCCCCGGAAGCCTTCCCCACCTCCGCGTGTTTGGGGGCGCGCCGCTGAGACTGGGCCTCAAGAAGCACCAGACCGCGCTTCTCGAGCCTCCTCAGGGCGGCCACGTCGGCGCCGGCAAGCCGTGGAAGTGAGCCGAGCAGCTCGCGCTGATTGGCGGTCAGCCGCTCATCCTCGCCCGGCTCGCGCAACACGCTCGCATAGAGCGCCGAGCGCTCCTTAACGCCGCGCGGCGGCAGCATCAGCGAGTAGGCACGCGCGGGCGTAGAGCAGTACTCGTCCGCCAGCCACGGACCAAGGGCCACAAGGTCGCTCGGCAGAGAGACGGGGAGAAGCTCTATCGCCTCGCTCAGCTCGTGCTCTGACGAATCTTTCAGGGCCGTGACGACCGCCAAGAGGTCACGGCCAGCGAATGGAACGACCATCACCGAGCCCACATCGGCGCCATCGGGGCAGATGTAATCGAACGGCCCGCGCAGGACGCGGGCCGTCGTTATCGGCTCGACCTGAGCGACTTTCGGCACAGCGGCGACGATAGAGCGCGCGTTGGATGGGTCGCGCTGGCCGAGCTTCGTCGCAGTCGCTAACTTTCTGACGATGGACATGCACCCAAGCGAAGAGATCATCTACAGCGGCCACCCAAGCTGGCGCTCGATCAAGGCGTTCTACCTAAGTGGGCTTGCGATCGGGCTCGTTGTTGGCGCCCTTTGGTGGCTGATCTTCTCGCCACTCGGCGCCGTGCTCGTCTTTGCCGTGATCGCCGCCGTGACAATCGGCGTCGGGCTGCTGAAGCGGATCTTTACGGTTTACACAATCACCAGCGACCGTCTCTCAATCCAGCGCGGCGGTCTCTCTAAGCGGGTTGAACAGGCGCGAATCGACCGCGTGCAGAACGTTTCGACCAGCCAGTCCGCATTCGACCGCCTCTTTAAGGTTGGCACCGTCGACTTTGACACAGCCGGGGGCGATGGCGGAAATCTTCGCTTCGAGGGGGTTGACGATCCTCCCGCGGTTGCTGCCGCGATTGATCAAGCACAGCGCCTTCACGCCGAGCAGCGACAGCCCCCAAGCGCCAACGACGGGCTCTAGTTACTCGGAGGCAGCGGCGCGCAGCGCGTCGGCGCGGTCTGTCCGCTCCCACGTGAACTGCTTCTCGTTGCGGCCGAAGTGGCCATACGCTGCAGTCGCCGAGTAGATCGGGCTGTGCAGACTGAGGTATTCGCGGAACGCTGCCGGGCGAAGGTCGAAGTTTTCGGCGACGAGCTCTTCGATCCTTGCGCGCGGCACCGTCTCGGTGCCGAAGGTGTCGACCATGATCGAGACCGGCTTGGCTACGCCGATCGCGTAGGCAACCTGAACCTCAGCGCGCTCAGCAAGGCCGGCAGCAACGATGTTCTTTGCCACGTAACGAGCGGCGTAGGCAGCGGAACGGTCGACCTTAGATGGGTCCTTGCCGGAGAAGGCCCCTCCGCCGTGACGGGCCATGCCGCCGTAGGTGTCGACGATGATCTTGCGGCCTGTGAGGCCGCAGTCGCCGACGGGGCCACCGATTACGAAGCGGCCGGTTGGGTTGATCAGCAGCTCGGCGCGGAGCTGCTCAGCGTCGTAGTCGAGCCCTTCCGCGTCAACGACGGGGAGCACGACCTTCTCCCAGAGGTCGTCGGCGATCTGGTCCTGCTCCACATCTTCGTCGTGCTGGGTTGAGATCAAAACCTTCTCCACCGCGACCGGTCGATCGTCCACGTAGCGGACGCTCACCTGTGTCTTGCCGTCGGGACGGAGGTAATCGAGCGTTCCGTCCTTGCGAACCTCGGTCAGTTTCTCAGCGAGACGGTGGGCGAGGTGAACCGGCAGTGGCATCAGCGACTCGGTCTCGCTGGTCGCGTAGCCGAACATCATCCCCTGGTCTCCTGCCCCTGCCTTGTCGAGCGGGTCTTCAACGCCTTCACGGGCCTCTTTGGCTTCGTCGACGCCTTGCGCGATATCGGCGGACTGTTCCTCGAGGCGGTTCAGCACCTCGACCAAGTCGGCGTCGAAACCTTCATCGAAACCGACGTAACCGATCTCACGGATCTTGTCGCGAACAATCTTCTCGACATCGATCTTCGAAACGTCGAACGAGGTCTCGCCCGCGACTACAACGAGATTGTTGTTGACGAGCGTCTCGCAAGCGACCTTGGCGAAGGAATCCTTAGCGAGAATCGCGTCGAGAATCGCATCGGAGATCTGGTCGGCAACCTTGTCCGGGTGACCTTCTGTGACCGATTCGGAGGTAAAGAGAAAGCTGTTGTCGTGGCTCATAGAAAGGCAGCCTAGCGATGAGCAATAGCGGCGAGGAACGACGTCCTGCAGTACCCGCAGCGGCTAGCGCTCGGAGCGACGCTGCTTGCGCTCGTGGATATCGATGATCAGCGGCACGCCGTCGAGTCCGTAGCGGGCGCGCATTCTGTTTTCAATGAAGAAGATGTAGTCGCGCGTAACGCGGTTTCGCCTGTTCACCTGCAGCGAGAAGCGTGGCGGAGAGTCCTCGATCTGTGCCAGATAAAGCAGCTTCAAACGCTTCCCCTGTCGAGCCGGCGGTTGGCGCTCAGCGACCACCTCGGCAAGAAAACGGTTTAGCTGGGGCGTTGGGATTCGCTCTGCGCGACGGTCCCCTAGAGCGACGGCCTCGTCGAGCACGCGGCTGACATGACGGCCGTCCTTGGCGCTGATTGTCATCAGTTTCGGGCGGAGTCGAAGCTTCTTGGCAACCTTCGCGCGCTCGTGGTCGAGCTCGTCTTCATCGAGCGGGGTGAGATCCCACTTGTTGAGCGCCATCAGTGTGGCGCAGCCCTCCTGCATAGCCAGCTCTGCAATCCGCATGTCTTGTGACGTAACGCCGTCGGCGGCGTCGCAGATGACCAGAGCCACGTCGGCGCGCTCAACGGCCCGCTGCGAGCGCAGCACCGTGTAGTACTCAAGGCTGTCAGAGAGCTTCGACTGACGACGCATCCCAGCCGTGTCAATCAAAGTCACCTTGCGCCCACCGACCTCTATCGGCATGTCGATCGCGTCGCGCGTTGTGCCCGCCACATCACTGACGATTGTCCTCTCGGAGCCGACAATCTTGTTCATCAGTGTTGACTTGCCAACGTTCGGCCGGCCAATGATTGCCAGACGGATTGGGGGATCGAGCTCTTCTCCCTCGTCCGCATCGGCATCAGGCAACATCGAGACGATGCGGTCGAGGAGGTCGCCGCTTCCTAGCCCCTGCGCCGCAGAGACCGAAATTGGCTCACCGAGCCCGAGCCGGTTGAACTCCCCGGCCAAGGGAATGTCGGAGAGAACATCGGATTTGTTGGCAGCAACGAGAACCGGAAGGCCGCTGCGGCGCAGCAAATCGGCCATCTCCTCGTCGCCAGGGCGCAGGCCGCCTTTGACGTCAACGACGAGTACCGCGAGCTGAGCTTCGGATAGCGCGGCGGTTGCCTGATCCCGGATCGAGCCGGCGATCGGATCGGGATCGAGCAGGTCCATTCCGCCGGTGTCGACAAGCGTGAATTGGCGCCCGTTCCATTCACAATCGAGCTCCTTGCGGTCGCGCGTCACGCCGGCGCGCTCCTCAACGACAGCTTCGCGAGAGCCGCTAAGACGGTTGACCAGTGAGCTCTTGCCGACGTTCGGGTAACCGACGATCGCCACGCGCGGGCGGCTCACCGGCTATGACTTTCCGAGCGCTGCATGGCCAAGTCAACAATTGAGGCGATCACTTCGTCGGCGCTCAGCGCGGTCGTGTCCAGCTCGATCGCGTCATCGGCGACGACGAGAGGCGAGAGTTCGCGCTCACCGTCGCGGCGGTCGCGCTGTTGCTGCTCTGCGAGTACCTCATCGAGAGCCCGACCGGTCTGTTCGGCGCGGCGGCGCGCGCGTTCGTTTGCGTCTGCGGTGAGGAAGATCTTCAGCTCGGCCAGTGGAGCGATCACGGTGCCGATGTCGCGGCCCTCGGCCACCCAGTCGCCGCTGGCCAGCATCGTCTGCTGACGGCGCGCCATCGCCGCACGTACCTTCGGCTCGGCGGCAACCTCCGACGCCATTTCCGTAACGGCAGCGGAGCGGATCTCCTCGCTCACATCCTCGCCATTCAGCGTCACCGTCTCAGCCAGTTCGATCTCGAGCGTTTCGATGTCGGAGCCGCCGTCGCGCAGGCGTGCCAACGCGGCGCAGCGATACATGGCCCCAGTATCGAGGTAGGTGAAGCCGAGCGCCGCCGCAACTGCGCGCGCCACCGTTGATTTTCCGGCCCCTGCGGGCCCATCTATCGCCACAATCATCGCCAGTGAACCTAGCGGCCTGAGGAATCTCAGCGCAGCGCAGCGATGTCTTCAAGGAAGTTTGGATACGAGACCGCGGCGGCCTCGACGCCGACTACCTCGACGCCTTCCTGCGACGCAAGCCCGGCGACAACACCGAGCATGGCGATCCGGTGATCGCCCGCGGCGTCGACTTGCCCGCCGCGCAGCGAACCATGCCCATTGACGATCAGCCCGTCCTCAGTCGCTTCAGCGTCGGCGCCGAGATTGCTCAGCGCCGTGACGACGGCACTGATTCGGTCTGATTCCTTAAGGCGCAACTCGCCGGCCCCTTCGATCCGCGTCCGGCCTTCGGCGAAGCAGGCCATCAGCGCAATCAGTGGCAGCTCGTCTACGGCAAGCGGCACCTCATCCGCGGAGACCGTGGTCGGTTTCAACGGCCCGGCAGTCACGTCGATGTCGCTGAGTGGCTCCTGCTGCGCAATCGCCCCGTCTTTGGACCGCTCTTCGAGATCAGTGATTATCACCGCGCCCATCCGTTTTGCGATCTCGATGAAGCCGCTGCGCGTCCAATTGACCGAGCAATCCTCGACTAGGAGCCGGGAACCTGGCACTAGCACGGCCGCCGCGATTGCAAAGGCCGCAGAGGAAGGGTCGCTGGGAATCTCAATCCGCTCCGGCAACGTCAACTCATCTGTCGGATAGATCGTCAGCTCGTTGCCGGTACGCGAAATCTTCACGCCGGCGTTGACCATCAGCCGTTCCGTGTGGTCACGGCTGGCAACGGCTTCGGTGATCGTCGTTGGCCCTTCCGCCATCAGCGCGGCCAGCGCGATGCAGGACTTCACCTGGGCGCTTGCGACCGGCAGCGTGTAATCGATCCCGTGAAGCTTTGCGCCTTCGACAGTGAATGGCGGATAGCGCTTATCGGTCGCTTCGATCGCGGCGCCCATCAAGCGAAGCGGCTCGGCGATTCGATCTATCGGTCGGCGCCGAATCGATTCGTCGCCATCGAGCTCAAAGACCGAGCCTTCCTGACCGGCAAGCCAACCGGGCAAGAGCCGGATCAGCGTTCCTGCGTTGCCGACATCGATTGGCTTCGCCGGTGTCTGCGCGTTGCGCAGGCCAACTCCGCGGATCATCAGCCCTTCGCTGCGGCGCTCGACTAGCGCTCCGAGCTGCTCGATCGCGTCGAGCGTCGAGAGCGTGTCGGCGGCCTCCAAGTAGTTGGTAATCAGCACCGGCTCGTCTGCCATCGCGGCGAAGATTGCGGCGCGGTGAGAGATTGACTTGTCGGCCGGCGCGGCAAGCCTCCCCTTGATCCGATCGGCCGGTTCGATCAGCACCTTCACAGGACAGGCAGCCCGAGCTTGTCGAGGCACTCGCTGGCCTCACTGGCGGAACCTTCGGAGACCCACAGCGCGACAACACCCTGCTGTCCGTCAAGCGATGGGCTCAGCGCCATGTCGACGATGTTGATGTCGGCTTCACAGAGGCCAAGCGCAATCTGTGCCAGCACGCCGGGGCGATTTGGCACCGGCACGCGCAGCTCGGTGAGCACGCCTCCAGAGAGTCCGGCCTCGGTCAGGGCCTCACGCCGTTCGGCCGCGAGCGCCTGCCACTCGGTCAGCCAGGCACCGTCACCGCGACTGATCGCCGCGCGCGCCGACGTAAGCCTTTCAATTGCGCCATCGAGCTCCTCGACCAAGGCGGCCGCATTGGCAAGGTAGATCGCCGTCCACATCTCGGGGTTCGAGCCGGCAACGCGCGTTACGTCACGGAAGCTCGGACCGGTTACAGGGATCTTGCGCTCCTCAAGTGCGGCGTCAGCTTGAAGAACAAGCACGTTCGCGAGCACGTGCGGCAGCTGCGAAACGGCAGCCATCATCCGGTCATGGTCATCGACACCGACGATCGTCGGTTTGGCGCCGATCGCACTGAGCAGGTTATGGACGCGCTCCAACATCACGCCGCTGGTGATCTCGGTTGGAGTGAGGTACCAGGTCGCCTCGTCGAAGAGGTCCTCGCGAGCGTTTACGACACCGGAGTTGGCGCTACCGGCGAGAGGGTGGCCACCGACGAAGCGCTCGTCGCGCGCGGCCGCGTCGACGACAGGCCGCTTGATCGAACCGACATCGGTGATCGCGCAATCCAGGGGCGCAGCTGCCAGCACCTGTTCGGTAACTTCGACCAAACGGTCAGCCGGAACGGCGACAACGACGACGTCGGCGTCGATCAACGACGTTTCAAGGCCTAGGCAAGCCTCGTCGATCAGTTCAAGTTCGAGTGCTTGGTCGGCCTCGGGCCCCACTCCTCGAACGTGGGCCCCGACGCGGCGACGAGCGGCAAGGGCAAAAGACCCGCCGATCAGGCCGACACCGACGACCGTTAGCTTCAAGCCGAGCGCGCCTGCGTGTGAAGGAAGGATGCTTTGCCGGCCAGCTGAGCCGCCTGATCAACCGCCTGCGCGTACTGCTCAAACTCTTCGCTGCGCAGCGCTTGCGGTCCGTCGCAGATTGCCGCTTCAGGCTCCGGGTGAACCTCGACGATGATCCCGTCGGCGCCGACGGCAGCGGCGGCCAGCGAGAGCGGCTGCACCAACACGCGGCGGCCTGCCGCATGGCTCGGGTCGATCACGATCGGAAGGTGCGTCATCTCCTTGAGGACCGGCACGGCCATCAGGTCAAGCGTGAAGCGGTAGGCGGTCTCGAACGTGCGGATCCCGCGCTCGCACAGAATCACCTGCTCGTTGCCTTCCTTGAGGATGTACTCGGCTGCCATCACGAACTCTTCGAGCGTCGCGGATAGGCCGCGCTTGAGCAGCACCGGCCGGCCGGCACGGCCAAGCTCCGTCAGCAGCCCGTAGTTCTGCATGTTGCGGGCGCCAACCTGGATCAGATCGGCCACTTCAAGGACCGGCTCGATGTCGCGTGCGTCCATCAGCTCGGTGACGATCGGCAGGCCGCTCTGCTCGCGCGCTTCCGCAAGCAGCTTCAGGCCCTCAACGCCTAGTCCTTGGAACGAGTAAGGCGAAGTGCGTGGCTTGTAGGCCCCGCCGCGGAGCATCGAGGCTCCGCAGGACTTGACGAGCGCCGCGGTGTCGAGCAGTTGGTCGCGTGATTCGACGGTGCAGGGCCCGGCAATCAGAGCAAAGTTGTCGCCACCGATCTTCGCTCCACCGATGTCGAATACGGAGTGGTTGCCGTGGCGCGACTCCAGTGCAGCGAGCTTGTAGGGCTTGAGAATCGGGACAATCTTGCTGACCCCGGCCAGCGCACCGAGCTCAAGCTCGCTGACGCGCAGCTCGGTGTCGGCGTCGCCGATCGCTCCGATCAGCGTCAGCTCGGCGCCGCGACTCGGGTGCGCGGTTCCGCCCACCGACTCAATGCGGTCAATTACGGCTTGAACTTCTTCTTCTGTGGCCCCAGGGCTCATCACGACTAGCATCGCGACAACTTTAGCGGCCGCGCCTGCTCAGGCACCGCGATGGACGCTCGATTGCGCTACTGGGCGCCGGAGATGTCGGTGCGAAGGCTCTGGGCGTCGCGCAGGTATACGTGTTGGGCCTGATGTCCCTCCGCCGCGCGGTAGTGGACGAGCGCGCGAATCACCCGCTCCATTGAGCCGGGGACGTCAATCTCACGAACGCAGAGGAGCGGCACCTGATCGAGACCCATTTCGCGGGCTGCAACCGCCGGGAACTCGGCGTTGAGGTCGTCGGTCATCGAGAGGATGCAGCTGATGATGTCGGCGTGTGAAAGACCATTGCGTTCGATCAACGCTTCGAGCAGCTCGCGCGTGGCGACGAGAATCGCTTCGCGATCGTTGCTTTCCGCTGTCGTTGCGCCGCGCAGTCCGTAAGTGTTCATGACCTGACAATCATGCCACTCAGCTCTGATCTATGGGCTCGAGCAGCGATTCAATCTCAGCCAAATTGAGTCGTCTTGAGCTTCCTTCCGGCAACGGGCCGAGCTCGAGCGTGCCGAATGCGATCCGTTTGAGTTCGCGAACCGGGTGGCCGACTGCCTCGCACATCCGTCTCACTTGGCGCTTGCGGCCTTCATGAATTGTCAGCTCGATGTGGCCGGCTGCGATCTGCCGCGCCTTGGCGGGCGCCGTCTTGCCGTCCTCGAGCACAATCCCATCGCGCAGCGCTTGGAGCGCCCGTTCGCTGAGGGCGCCCCCGGATACACGCGCGATGTAGCGCTTGGGCACCTCGAAGCTCGGGTGCGTGAGGCGGTGGGCAAGGTCACCGTCGTCGGTCAGCAGAATCAGCCCGGTCGAG
The DNA here is from genome assembly GCA_903953065.1 of uncultured Solirubrobacterales bacterium. Taxonomy (GTDB): domain Bacteria; phylum Actinomycetota; class Thermoleophilia; order Solirubrobacterales; family Solirubrobacteraceae; genus F1-60-MAGs163. The sequence goes on along the minus strand of CAJBIG010000075.1, from coordinate 9,198 downwards.
TCGACATCGAGGCGACCGACCGGGTATAGCCGGCGAGAGCTGGCGGCGCCGCTGCGAACCATCTCGACGACCGTTGGCCGGCCGTGAGTGTCTGCAGCAGTCGAGACGACGCCGGGCGGCTTGTTCAACGCATAGACGACCCGCACCTCCGGCCCACTACCAACGCGCTCCCCATCAAAGAGGATCTTGTTGCGCGAATCGACGTCCAAAGCGGGGTCGAAAACGATCTCGCCGTCGACACTGATGCGCCCGCTGGCGACCAGCGCTTCGCTGCCGCGGCGCGAGGCGATTCCTGCATGGGCTAAATACTTGCCGAGTCTCATCGTCTTGGCTGCCACGATAGGGGGCGATGGATCTCGAACTTCTACGCACGACTTTGGATCAGGCCGGTGAGCCGAGCTACCGGTTCGACCAAGCATGGGCTTGGCAGGCACGTGGCGCCGCTGACTGGGAGGCGATGAGCGACCTGCCCGCGCCACTGCGCGCAACGCTGAGCGATGCGATTCCATTTTCAACGCTGAAGGTCGAGAACGAGGCCGTTTCGAAGGACGGCACGATCAAGGTGCTCTTCAGCACCCATGATGGTCGCCCGGTCGAAGCGGTACTTATGAGCTACCGCGACGGGCGCCGATCGCTCTGCCTCTCGTCGCAGTCCGGCTGCCCACTCAGCTGCACCTTCTGCGCTACCGGCACGATGAAGTTCGGGCGTAACCTGACGACCGCCGAGATCGTCGATCAGGCGCTTCACTTCCGCCGCCTTGGTGATGTCAACCACTGCGTCTTCATGGGCATGGGCGAGCCGATGATGAATCTGGACAACGTGCTTGCGGCTTGCGAGCTGCTACCCGATCTGGGCATAACCAGTCGCCGCACTGCGATCTCAACCGTTGGCTGGGCGCCGGGAATCGACGCACTTGCGGCGCAGTCTCGCCCGATCCGCCTTGCGCTCTCGTTGCATGCTCCCAACGACGCACTGCGCAGCGAGATCATGGCCGTCAACGATCGCTACCCGATCGCCGAAGTCTTGGCCGCCTGCGACCGCCATTACGAGGCCCGCCGGCGTATGACCTTCATCGAATACGTGATGCTCGCGGGAGTCAACGACCGATATGAACAGGCGGTCGAGCTGGCGGCGCTGCTCGACCCCAAGCGCTACAAGATCAACCTGATTCCCTACAACCCGACCGGCTCGCCGTATGACGGTTCTTCAAGAGCGGCTATCGACGCGTTTCAAAGCACTCTTGAAGCGAACGGAATCGGGGCGACGGTGAGGCTGACGCGCGGCCAAGACATCGCCGCGGCATGCGGTCAGTTGGCTGCGAACGCGTTGGCCGGCTGATCGCCGTCTGAATCGCCGGCTTCGCGGGGCTCGGCGCTCTCGCCTGATTCGGCTTCGCCTTCGACCTGCGGCAGCGCTTCCTGCGCAGCGTCAGCACCATCGGCTGTAGGTGACTCTCCAAGCCGCGCACCACCGGCCGCCATCAGGCGCTCGCGCAGATCGGATTGCTCCTCGGGACTTGGGTCCCATTCAGAGATTGGAGGCAGCTCTCCGATCGAGCTGAGCCCGAATAGGCGCAGGAACAGATCGGTCGTGCGGAAGCAGATCGCACCGAACTGAGAGCGACCGGATTCCTCGATCAGGCCGCGCTCAAGCAGCGTGCCGCTCGCGGAGTCGGCGCTGACTCCGCGGATCCTCGTGATCTCGGGCCGCGAGACCGGCTGCAGGTAGGCGACGATCGCCAACGTCTCGGCCTGGGCCGGCGTAAGCGGCGGCGTGCGCGGCTTCGAAAGCAAGCGGCGTGCTGCTTCGTCGTTCTCAGGCGCACTGGCCAGCGTGTAGCCGCCGGCAACGTTCTTGAGCACCAGCCCGCGCTCGCCTTCAGCCCAAGCCAGAGCGAGCTCCTCCAGCCCCGCGCTGACGTCCTCGAGTTCACAGCCGATTGCCTCGGCCAGTTCGGCCTCATTGACCGGCTGCGGGCTGACGAAGAGCAGCGCCTCGATCATCTTCGCGGGCTGATTCATGCAGCTCCTTGAATCAGATATGGACGCTGCGTCTGCTCGACGGCCGCGATTGTGATCGGCGCAAACGGTGCCGACTGGTCCCAGGTCGCCTCCCCTTGCTTGTAAAGCTCGAGCAGCGCGAAGAGCGTTACGGCAACAGTCATCCTGTCGGCCCCAGCCACCGCTTCATCGAACGAGCAGGAGCCGCGCAGCAGAATCTTGCGCAGGTGCGCGAGGCGCGACGGAACCGTGACCGAAGACGTCCGCAGGTGAGCCAGCGAGATCTGAGGCGGGGTGCGAAGCAAGCCGCCGATCGCCTCGCCGAGCTGACTGGCGGCGTACACCTTCTCGGCTTTCTGGAGCGTGACCTGCTTGATAAAACCGGGTAGCGGCGCTTCGCGGTAGTGATAGCCGCGTTGCTCGCCGAGCAACTCCGCGAGATGGTCGGCAGCCTGGCGGTAGCGGCGCGCGTCGAGCATTCGCGCGAGCAGCTCCTCGGCCGCCTCTCCGGGCTCAAGATCTCCAAGCTCGTCGACCTCACCGGCCGACAGCATCAGTCGCGACTTAAGTTCGAGCAGAGCCGCGATCAGCACGATGAACTCGGTCGCCATCTCAAGGTCAAGTTCACCGCGCGCCTCAAGCACATCGATGTACGAGACGACGATTTCGGCGAGATCCAGATCGAGCAGATCAACTTCCTCGCGCAGTACGAGCGTCAGCAGCAGGTCAAACGGACCCGTGAAGAGCTCGAGGTCGAGCTCAATCTCAGCAGCAATCACGGCTCGAAAGTTACAGCGGCGGCCGGTCGGCGCCCCAACATCACTATTCCAATCAGAACGCAGAGCGCTGCGGCCGCGCTGTATGCGAGAAGGTCGCCTCCAATCGCGGCCAAAAGACCGCCAAGCGTGGCTCCGGCACCAATCGCGAGAGACCAGGTGCTGTTCTGGATCGCAAATGCCCATCCTTGATCGACCTCGAGCTGCTCGGCTGCCAGCGAGATCAACTTGCCGGCCGGTACCCAGAGGATTCCGATCGCAGCCGAGCAGAGGATCAACGCGAGCGCCAACATGATCACGCTTGTTGGGAAGAAGAGAGACAGCAACAGCGCGGCGGCCAGGAAGAGGCCAACACGGACAATTCGCAGCACACCGATCTTGTCGCTCAGTCGCCCAACAATCGGGCTTACGACGGCCTCAACTGTCCCAGCGAGGAAGAAGATCAGGCCGATCAGCTCAGCGCTGGCGCCCAGCACGTTGAGTCTCAGCGGAACCAGCACTTCGATCACGCCGAAAGCAAGCGACGGAATTATGAAAATCATCAGCGCGACTAGATAGCGACTACTGCGCAGAAGAACCAGCGGCGAAGCTCGCGTCGTCTCCTCAGCAACGTGCGGTTCCGGCGTTCGAGCCGCAACGGCGGCGATGACGACAGCCGCCAGCGCAGTGGCCGCAAAGGCCGGGCCGCGACCGATCAAGTGCGCGACCGACCCCAACACGGGACCCATTTGCGCGCCGACGACACCGGCGCCAATGCCAAACCCGAGCGCCTCGCCGCGCCGTGCGCGGCTTGTGCCCTGCGCCAGCCACGCAAGGCCGGCGGTCCACGACGCGGCGCCGGCCAAGCCCTGCAGGAAGCGCCCTGCGTAGAGCATCTCGATCGTTTGGCCGAACGCGAAGACGAGAGCTGCAGCCGCCATCACAGCAAGTGAGACCAGAACTGTCGAACGCGGGCCGAAGCGTGCCGTTGCCCAGCCGGCCGGGATCGCGCCGAGAAAGGTACCGAGTGGATAGATGCCAACGAGTAGCCCGGCGCCGCCTTTGTCGAGGCCAAACTGCTCGGAGAGCGAGGGCAGCAGCGGCGCTAGAGCGGCGTAGAAGAGCGTGTCAAGCAGGACGACCGATCCAACAAGGATTACGAGCCGACGGTTCACTTCTCTCAGGCCACAGGGCCTACGCCCATCGCCCCGCGCACGTCGCCGAGCGTGACGGAGGCGATTTCGCGCGCCTGCTCAGCGCCGCGGAGCAGGATCGCCTCGAGCGCAGCTTCGTCGCCCCGAAGCTGCTCGTAGCGTTCTCGAACCGGCGCCAGCATCTCAATCACAGCGTCACTGACTGCGGCTTTGAGATCGCCGTAGCCACGAGCGTCAGCGAGCTCGGCGGCGGCCTCGTCGGGCGTGATCCCTTTGCAGGCGGCGAGGATGTCGAGCAGGTTGCTTACGCCGCGCTTGCCTGGATCGACGGCGATCACGGGCGGGTCATCTGAATCGGTAACCGCCCTGTTCAGCTTCCGTTTGATCATCTCGGGCTCGTCGAGCACGTAGATCGTTCCCTCTTCGGAGGCGGCCGTTGTTGACATTTTCGAATCAGGGTCTTGGAGGTCCATGATTCGCGCGCCTACTTCGGGGATCCGGTGTTCAGGCGTCACCAAGATCTCGCCGTCGGGAGCAAAGCGGGCATTGAAGCGGTCGGCGATGTCACGCATCAGTTCGATGTGCTGGCGTTGGTCTTCTCCGACCGGCACTTCGTCGCAGCGGTATGCGAGCACGTCGGCGGCCTGGAGAACCGGGTAGAAGAAGAGCCCGGCTGAGATCAGCTCGCGCTGCACCTCGGACTTCTCTTTGAACTGATGCATCCGGTTTAGGTCGCCGTGGGCGGTGACCGAGGACAGCAGCCAGCAGAGCTCAGTCTGTTCGGGCACATCGGACTGGCGGAACAGAATGCAGCTGTTTGGATCGAGGCCTGCGGCAATCAGCAGCGCCGCTGTGTCGTAGGTGCGCTGGCGCAGCTCGGCCGGGTCATAGGGAACCGTGATCGCGTGCAGGTCGACGATGCAGAAGATCGCGAGCCCATCTTCCTGCGCGGCGCGTTCCTGCCCATCAACGTATTGACGGATAGCGCCGATGTAGTTGCCGAGGTGTTTCCGGCCGGTCGGCTGGATTCCAGAGAAGATGCGCATGTAGAGCGAGGCTACCGGCGAAGCGGACGGTTTAGCCCTTGGCTATCTATGCGATCGTCGCCTCGTAGGCGTCGGCGCCGAGCAGCAGATCGGTCTCGGCGCTATCCGATAGCCGAATCTTGATCAACCATCCGGCTCCGTAAGGCTCTGCGTTAATCAGCTCGGCATCGGCCGCCAGTGCATCGTTGACCTCGACCACTTCGCCGCTGAGCGGCGCGATCAGCTCGCTAATCGCCTTCAACGACTCAACCTCACCGTACGATTCACCGGCAACGACGGCAGAGCCAACCTGCGGAGGATCGAAGAAAACGACCTCTCCGAGCGCGTCCTGGGCAAACCAGCTGATCCCGAGCGTGGCCAGCTCATTGTCCAGCCGCGCCCAGCCGTGCTCAGGGTGATAAAGGAGCTGCTCCGGGTAGCTGCCTTCGGCCATAGCCCGCCGAACGCTACTTCAAGAACGCGGGAATATCGAGATCGTCGTCGCTGATCTTCGTGTCCGACGCCAGCGGCCGCGGCGAGCGGTCTCGCCTCGGCGCCCGATCGCTCGCATCTGCACGCGCAGAGCGCGGACGACTGCGTCCCGACGCCTGATCGAAGCCGGTGGCGATAACGGTCACGCGGACCTCTTCACCCATCGATTCGTCGAGCACGGCGCCGAAGATGATGTTGGCGTTCTTGTCGGCTGCCGAGTGGACGATCTCGGCCGCATCGTTGACTTCAAAGAGTCCCAGCTCACTGCCGCCGGTGATGTTCAGAAGAATTCCGGTCGCGCCCTCGATTGTGTCCTCAAGAAGTGGACTTTCGATAGCTGCCTGGGCTGCGTCGACAGCGCGAGATTCGCCGGTCGAGGCACCAATTCCCATCATTGCCGAGCCGGCATCTGACATAACGGTCCGCACATCGGCGAAGTCGAGGTTGATCAGCCCGGGGATCGTGATCAGGTCGGTGATGCCCTGAACGCCTTGACGAAGCACGTTGTCGGCCTCACGGAAGGCTTCAAGGACCGTCGTGCGCTTCTCGACCGTTGCGAGCAGGCGCTCGTTCGGAATCACGATCAGCGTGTCAACAACCTCTCGCAGGCGTGCGATCCCTTCGTCGGCGGCGCGCATGCGCTGCGCGCCTTCGAATTCGAACGGCCGCGTAACGACTCCTACCGTCAGCGCGCCGATCTCCGATTTAGCGATCTCTGCGATCACGGGGGCGGCGCCTGTGCCGGTACCGCCGCCTTCTCCTGCCGTGACGAAGACCATGTCGGCGCCCTTCAGCGCCTCTTTGATGTCATCGCGCGATTCGGCAGCAGCTCCGAATCCAACTTGAGGGTCTGCGCCAGCGCCAAGGCCGCGAGTCAATTCGTGACCAATATTGAGCTTGATGTCGGCGTCACAGGCATCAAGCGCCTGAGCGTCAGTGTTGCTGGCGATGAACTCGACGCCGCGAAGGCCAGCGTCAACCATACGGTTGACAGCGTTGGTTCCTCCGCCGCCGACTCCGACGACCTTGATCACTGCGAGATAGCTACCGGCTTGATAGTCAGTCATAGATCTTGTCCGACCCTCGATTTATCGTTGTGCTGTTTCGGCGTCAGTTTCTGCCGACGAACGAACGTCACGGTGGCAGTGAATGCGCCCCTTGTCAACGAGAGTCTAGGGAAGCAACGCCTCTTGCAGCCGAAAACCCTCAAGTACGGGTTGAGTCTTGGTATGCAAATAACCCTTACCTTCTACTTTAGAGTCGGTTTCGCTCATTGCTCAGCGGGCTCCGCTGAAGCGTCGGTTGTTAGCACCCCAGAGGCTGGCCGCTCTGGAATCGAGAGATCGATGTAGCCAGCGCCGGCCGCTTGGGGATCTTGAAGAACGCGCTCGGCCGCAACCCACTTCGCCGCCAGCCGATTGCTGTCTCCAAAGCGCAGCAGCAGGCCGCCGCGCAGTGTGGCGACGAGCCCTTGATCCCGCGTCGTGACCTCTGTCACTTCGCCACGCAGACGTTGCGGCGCGAGCGCAATCAGGTTCACCTCTGATGCCGTAGCGCCGTCGGCGACGCGTTTGCCGCGCACGAGGCTCGTGACCGGGATAACCGGCAGATTGCTGCTCGGAGTGCCGGTGAGAATAACTCCGTCAGCGGCGACCGCCAGCGTGCCTCCAGGCCCCACCAGCGCGGCTACCGGCCGGCGCTCGTGGACGACAATTGCCATCCCGTGCGGGAAACTGGTCTTGACGCTGATGCCCTTCACCAGCGGGAAGCGGGCGACGGCCGCGTTCAGCGCGCTTCGATCGACGTTGAGTGTGGTCATCTGCTGGGCGGCACCGGTCAGAGACGATCGCACCGCCGGGGCGCCGAGGCCGCTTGCACCGGTAACCGTTACGTTCTCGACCGCCACGAGCGAAGAGTCCCGAAGCCAAACCCAACCACCGAGCAGAAATGCAGTGGCAACCAAAAGCGAGACGACAACTGTCAGCGATGGACGCCGCAGCCGCGGCATTGCTGAGAATCTGGGCGCGCGCTCAAACGCGGTCGGCCAACTGGGCATCAAGCCCTTTTTCGCGCGCGGGGGCTTCTCTCCTTCATTATCGGCTGCTCGGCTCAACAACGAGATCTTCGCCGAGGCTGCGGACGTCGCCAGCGCCGAGAATTAGGCAGCTGTCACCGGCGCGTAGGAGCAAGTTGAGCTGCGTGAGCGCTTCGCTGAAATTCGGAAGCCACAGCACCTCTTTGCCGCCGGCAGCGTCGGCCGCGGCGGCCGCAATCAAGCGTCCATCTACTCCAGGAAAGTCCTCTGGCTTCTCGCGAGCTTCGTATACGTCAAGCACGCAGACAACGTCGGCGGCCGCGAGCGCGCGGCCAAACTCCGCAGCCAGCCTCTCGGTGCGGGAAAAGAGATGCGGCTGGAAGACGGCCACTACGCGCTTCGAACCGAGCGTCCGTGCGGCCGCAATCGTCGCCGCAACCTCGGTCGGGTGGTGGGCGTAGTCGTCGATTATCAGCGCGCCGGATTCGCTGCGTCCGAGCTCTTCAAAGCGCCGGCCAGCGCCGCTGAACGATTTGATCGCTCGCGCAGCTTCACCCGGTTCGACCCCGGCCAACAGCGCCGATTCCAGCGCCGCGACTGCGTTGGCTGCATTGTGCGCCCCCGGAACGCTCAGCGTGACCTGCTCTCCGCGCCACTGAAAGCTCGATCCACCAGGCCTAAGCTCGAGCGCGTCGACGTTGAAGGCGATAACAGGCATCTCGCCGCGCAGCTCGAGCAGCTCGGGAAGATCAGGCATGACCGCGTGTGACGGCCGGCTGAGAAAGCTTCGGAAGACTTCGCGCAGCTCAGCCAGAGATCGATAGTTGGCGTGGTGGTCGAGCTCAACGTTCGTTACCACGGCCACCTCGACATTGAGCGACAGCATCGAACGGTCCGACTCGTCAGCTTCGACAATCAGCCACTCGCCGCTCCCCCACGCTGCGTTGCGGCCGCTGCTGCGCAGCTCGCCGCCGATCAGGTAACCGGGGTCGAGCCCGCACTCGATCAAGACCTGCGCGACCATGCTCGTGGTCGTCGTCTTGCCGTGCGCGCCTGCGACTGCGATCGTCCGACGCAGAGCCGTCAGCTCGGCCAACAGCTCAGCCCGTTCCATCACACGTAGGCCGCGCTCGCGAGCAGCGGCCAGCTCAGGGTTGGAGTCTGGGATAGCGCTCGAACGAACGAGCTCAGTGTTACCACCGCTTGGCAGGTTGCTGATGGCGTGACCGGCGTGAGCTCCGATTCCTTGCGCGCGCAGCGCGGCCAACGTCGGCGAGTCGGCAGCGTCACTGCCGCTGACCGCCGCGCCAAGATCGGCCGCAACGCTGGCCCAGCCGCTCATTCCGGCTCCACCGATTCCAACGAAGTGAAGCTGTCGCGAACTCCAGTCTGCCGAGTCAACCATCACTCGCCCCCTGCGGCCCGCAGCTCAGCCTCTACTGCGCCGGTCGCGTCCGGGCGCGCAATCGCGGCAGAGGCGCGCGCCATCTGCGCCAGTAGCGGCGGGTCGGCGAGAAGGCGACCAACTTCGTCCGCGAGGCGCGCTCCGCTTAAAGCTCCGTCGTCAAGGACCGTTGCCGCGCCGGCCTGCTCCATCCAGCGAGCGTTGCCTGCCTGATGGTCGGCCGCTGCGTGCGGGTATGGAACCAAGATTGCCGGCCGGCCTGCTGCGGCGATCTCAAAGACCGAACCACCGGCGCGCGACACGACTAAGTCGGCGGCGAGCAGCGCCTCGG
>CAJBIG010000074.1 GCA_903953065.1 uncultured Solirubrobacterales bacterium | reverse complement strand
GCGCAGGAAGCGGTGCTGGAGTTCATCCTGATCAACCACCCGCTCGACTGCCCGGTCTGCGACAAGGGCGGCGAATGCCCGCTGCAGGACAACGCCTTCGGCTGGGGTGGAGGACTCTCGCGCTTCATTGAACCGAAGCGCCATTTTGAGAAGCCGCTCGCGCTCTCGCCATTGATCGCGATCGACCGCGAGCGATGCATTCTCTGCTACCGCTGCGTCCGCTACAGCCAAGAGGTCGCTGAGGATTTCCAGCTGGTGCTCGAAGAGCGCGGCGCCGACACCTTTGTCACGACCTTCGACGGCCACCCCTATGTGGCACCATTCAGCGGCAACATCATTGAGCTCTGCCCGGTCGGCGCGCTCACTTCACGGCCGTACCGATTCCGCGCGCGGCCATGGGACATCGAGCAGGCCGGTTCGGTCTGCACGCTCTGCCCGGCGCAATGCAACGTCAGCTTCTCGGTCCGTGACGAGCGCGTGCTGCGAGTGCTCGGCCGCGACCACGAAGGCGTTGACGACGGCTGGCTCTGCGACAAGGGCCGCTTTGCCTACCAGGCGATTCACGTTGACGCGCGGATCACTGAACCGATGATGCGGGACGGCGGCGAGCTACGCCCGGTCACGTGGGATCTCGCGATCGAAACGGCGGCGAAGTTGCTCTCACACGCCGGTGCCAACACAGGTGCCCTCGTCGGTGGCGAAACGACGAACGAGGAAGGCGTACTGCTGACGCACCTGATGCGCGAGGCGCTCGGCTCCAACGACCTTGATTCGCGGCCCGGCGGTGCGCTTGAGCTTGAGCTGCTGCGGGCACTGAACGCGCCAACGCTCCAGGCCTCGGTTCCCGACCTTCAATACGCCCACGCCGTTCTCGTGCTCGACTGCGAGCCGGTCGACGACGCGCCGATCCTTGACCTGCGACTGCGCAAGGGCGTCCGCCATCATGGCGTCAAGCTGCTGATCGGCTCAAGCCGCCCATCGGCGCTCGACGAGCGCGCCGCCCACAGCGCCCGCTTCGCGCCTGGCTGTGGCGAAGCCTTTGCCGCCGCGCTCGGCGCCGAGCTTGCTGGCCAGCCGTCGGCAGCGCTGGCTGCCGCCGCCGGCGCCGAGGCCGATGATGTTGTCGCGCTTGCCGCGCAGCTGCGCGAGGCCGGCGACGAGGTAGTGATCCTCTGGGGCGAGCGTCTAACGGCCGGCCCGCGCCGCAACGAGGGTGCCCGCGCGCTGCTCAACCTTGCCGAGCAGCTCGGGCTTGACGGCCGTGATGGCGGCGGCCTACTGGAGATTCCTTCCGGGACGAATTCGCGCGGATTGCGCGAGGTGGGCGTGCTGCCGAACGCATCGATCGGCCTCGCTGACGCCCCGACCAGTGGCCGCGATTCGCAGCAGATCGGTGAGGCGCTGGCTGACGGCGATCTCAGCGCCGTAATCCTGCTCCACAGTGACCCGCTGCTTGATCAGCCCAGCTCGGCGCTCTGGCAGCGCGCGCTGGGCAAGGCCAGCGCTGTGATCGCCCACGCCGCCTTCCTCACCCCGGCCGTGCTCGAGCACGCCAACGTCGTCTTCCCGGCCGAGTCTTATGCTGAGAAGGAAGGGACGGTCGTCCACCCCGACAGCCGCGTTCAGCGCCTGCGCCGCTCAATTTCCCGCCAAGGCGAGACGCGCGCCGAATGGGCGCTGCTTGCAGAGCTGGCGGCGCGTCTGGGCAGCGACCCGAAGGCTCTGACCTGCTCAATGGTCAGCGCGCGGATCTTCGAGCAGGTGCCGTTCTACGAGGGGCTCTCACTCGATCTGCTCGGCGGCGTTGGAATTCGTTGGAGCGAGCGCGAGGCGGCTGCCTCGTTCCCGAGCGCTCCGGCCGCTCCGTTCACGCTCGACGCGCCACCGGCCGCCGCCTCGCCGAACGGGCTGCTGCGGCTTGGCAGCTTCCGCTCGATCTGGGCATCGCCTGAAGTTGAAGCATCGCCG
>CAJBIG010000073.1 GCA_903953065.1 uncultured Solirubrobacterales bacterium | reverse complement strand
TGGTTGAGCACAGGAGTGCCGGTCAATGCCAAGCGCAGGCCGTCGTCGGGGATCACGCTCGCCAGCCGGCGCACAGCCTGGGTTCGTTTGGCACGCGGGTTCTTGCAGTAGTGCGACTCGTCGATGATCAGCGCCTTTGGCTGGCGCCTAGCCAGCTGCTCGCCGTGGGCGGCGACGATTTCATAGTTGAGAATTGTGATGTCGGCCTGAGGCGGCACCGCCGAGCGGCCTTCGACGACGGCGAACGAACGGTGCGGCAGCCAACGCTCCGCCTCGCGCGCCCAAACCAGCTTGATCGAGGCTGGGCAGACGACCACGGCTGGGTAGGCGTCATCGGCCTCAATCGTTGCCAGCGCCTCGATCGTCTTGCCGAGCCCCTGCTCGTCTGCGATCAGCGTGCGGCGCGCTTCGAGCGCGTAACGGACTCCTGCCCACTGGAAAGGCTCGAGCGTGCCGCCGAGTTTCTCGGCGAGCCCGTCGATCGGTTCGGCGCTGGTCGCCTTCGACTGCCTAACGGCCGCCGCGGCCTCGGCGTGCTCCTCGCGCAGGCGGCGCAGCACCGGAGCGGCCTCCCCGGTCACGCCAACCTCGTGCAGCGCGATGAACTCGTCGAGCTGTTCAACCAGCCACGGGTCTATCGGCACCGTTCGCGTTCCCGCCGAGGCCGGCATCCGCTCAAAAGCGATTCCCGTCTCGAGATCCCAAAGCACGTTGAGGCGCAGATAATCGGCGTCGACCCGTTTGATCAGCTCAAGCTGTGCAGGGGGAGGCTGGCGCCCTACTTCAAGCTCGGTAAGGCAGCGCGCCGCACCGGCGTCGAGCCGCGCCGAGCGCTGCTCGCTCATGATCGCCGCGTTGGCCTGCGTCAGCTCAACCAGTGTCGCTCCGTCGTCGGCTTCGACCGAGCCTTCGAGCATCTCGGCCGGAACCGTTCCGGCGCGGGTCGTAAGCGCCCACCAGCCGCGCCCGTCGTAGCGGCGCGTGCTGACCATCCCGATCCAGCGGCGCTCGACGGCGCGGATCCAGGTATCAACCTCTTTGCTGGCCGTCAGCTCAGGGAAGCGGGCGAGGACGTCGGCCACATGGAGCGCCGCCCAGTCGTCGGTTGGCGCCCACCATTCGCGCCGGTCCCAATCGAATCGGCGCTGCGGAATCGCCCTGACCAGCTCCACGATCTGCGCGTCGTAGGGAAACGCGAGAACGACGATCTCACCGTTCTCGTCACTGTTTCGAAGCTCCACGTTCGCTCGATCGTCGGCCAGTTCCACCTGCCAAACGTAGCCGCGCGCGGCGATGGGGTGGCGCGGGGTCGGAAGGTGCGATAGAGATATGCGAATGAGCGATGCCGATTATCTGATCGTCGGAGCCGGTTCGGCCGGGTGCGTGCTGGCCAACCGCCTCTCCGAAGATCCCTCCGTCAAGGTCGTCCTGCTCGAGGCCGGCGGTTCCAACCGCCACCCCAGCGTGATCATTCCCGCTGCCTTCTCCGAGCAGTTCCACAGCAAACGCGACTGGGATTTCGCCACCGACCCCGAGCCCGGCTGCGACGGCCGCGAGATCTTCATTCCCCGCGGCAAGGGGCTTGGCGGCTCAAGCGCGATGAACGCGATGCTCTACGTCCGCGGCCGTCCGCTCGACTATGACCTTTGGGAAGCGGAAGGCTGCCCCGGCTGGGGCTGGAATGACGTGCAGCCATACTTCCTGCGCTCGGAGGACAACTCGCGCGGGGTATCGGAGAATCACGCCGTTGGCGGCCCGCTGCGGGTCGAGGACGCCCGCTCGCCGCGCGCGCTGACGCGCGACTTCATCGCCAGCGCCGAGGCCACCGGCATCCCCTACGTCGACGACTACAACGGGCCCGAGCAGGACGGCGTCGCCGCGGTCCAGGTGACGCAGCGCGGCGGCCGCCGCTGGAGCACGGCTGACGCATACCTCAAGCCCGCGAAGGACCGCAGCAACCTTGAAGTGATCACCGGCGCGACGGTCCAGCGGATCGAGCTCGAAGGGAAGCGCGCAGTAGGAGTGACCTATAAGGACAGCCGCGGCCGCGAGAAGACGATCGGCGCCTCGCGCGAAGTGATTCTCGCCGCCGGAGCGATCGGCTCGCCGCAGATCCTGATGGTGTCGGGAATCGGCCCGGCCGATCATCTGGCGGAAGTTGGAGTTGAGCTGCGCCACGATCTTCCCGGGGTTGGCGCCAACCTCCACGACCATCCGTCGGTCGTATGCACTTGGGATCTTCCCGGCGGCGGCTCGCTGGCCGACGCCGAGAAGCCGAAGGCAATGCTGGAGTGGCTGCTGCGCCGCAGCGGCCCACTCTCGTCGAGCGTCGCCGAAGCGTTTGCGTTCGTCCGCAGTCGCCCCGGCCTTCCCGCGCCCGACCTTCAGTTCCACTTTGCCCCCGGCTACTTCGTCGACCACGGCGCCACCACCTACGACGGGCATGCGCTGACGATCGCGCCGGTTCTCGTTTCGCCTAAGAGCCGCGGCCACGTGAAGCTGCGCTCCGCCGATCCAACTGCGCCGCCAAGGATTCTCACCAACATGCTGGTCGAGCCCGAGGACATGGCGTCGATGGTCGCCGGCGTGAAGATCGCCCGCGACATCGCCTCGGCCGGGCCGCTGAAGGATCTCTGCGGCGCCGAGCTGCTGCCCGGCTCGCCGGTGACCGACAACGACGACATCGAGGCCGACGTGCGCCGCCGCGTTGAGACGCTCTACCACCCCGTCGGCACCTGCAGGATGGGCAGCGACGAAGGCGCGGTTGTTGACCCGCAGACGCGCGTGCGCGGAATCGAAGGGTTGCGGGTCGTTGACGCTTCGATCATGCCGCTGATTCCGGGCGGCAACACCAACGCTCCGACGATCATGATCGCCGAGTACGCCTCCGACCTGATCCGCGCGCAGTCCCTGGCAACTGCCTGAGAACTGCTGTAGCGGGCGCGCCGCGACCTAACTGACCGTTCGGTAAGGTCAGCTTCAGCGACCTCGATTGGAGCCCGATGGACCTGACATTCAACGAGTCTGAGAGTGCATTCCGCGACGAACTGCGCGCTTGGATCAAGGCCAACCACCCCGGCGAGGAGCCGGCCGGAGAGGACGAGGGCTACGCCTTCCGCCGCGACTGGCAGCGCCAGCTTTACGAAGCAGGCTGGGCCGCAGTCCACTGGCCAACCGAGTTCGGCGGACGCGACGCGACGCTGGTCGAGGCTGCGATCTTCAACGAGGAGCTGGCCCGCGCCCGCGCTCCGTTCCCGGCAAACGTTCTGGGACTGCTGCTCGCCGGTCCGACATTGATGATCTGGGGAACCGACGAGCAGAAGCAGCGCTATCTCGACCCGATCATGTCGGGCGAGGAGATCTGGTGCCAAGGCTTCTCCGAGCCGGAGGCCGGCTCCGACCTCGCTTCGCTGAAGTCAAAGGCCGTCCGTGACGGCGACGACTGGCTCGTCACTGGCCAGAAGGTCTGGACCAGCGGCGCCCAATACTCGAAGTGGTGCATGTTCGTCGCACGAACCGATTTCGATGCGCCCAAGCACAAAGGCTTGACCTATTTCATCCTCGACATGGAGCAGGAGGGGGTTGAGGTTCGGCCGCTGCGTCAGATCACCGGCGACCCGGAGTTCAATGAGCTCTTCCTCGAGAACGCACGCATCCCAGCAGCCAACGTAGTCGGCGGCGAAGGCAACGGTTGGACGGTTGCCTTGACGACGCTGATGAACGAGCGCGCTGGTCTTGCATTCGGGCTGCAGGTCGGAATGAAGGTTGCGCTCGATGAGCTCACAGAGGAGCTGGCCGCCAGCGGCAAGCTCGACGATCCAATGATCGCCGATGAGCTTGGCGCGCTGCACATCAAATGCGAGATTCTGCGCCTCACCGCCTACCGCGGACTGACGGCGACGATGAAGTACGGCCAGCCGGGCCCTGAGGGATCGCTGACGAAATGGATGTGGTCACAGGGCAATCAGGAGCTGATGCAGTTCGCAACCCAAGCGCTCGGCCCCCAGTCTCTGGCCGGCGGTTCGAGCTGGGGCCGCGCGATGTTGCGCTCCCGAGGAAACTCGATCGAGGGCGGCACTACTGAGGTGCTGAAGAACATCATCGCCGAGCGTGTGCTCGGCCTTCCGAGGAAGAAGTAGGAGCTAGAAGATGAATTTTGACTTCACAGAAGACCAGCACGAGATCAAGCGCACAGCACGCGAGCTGCTTGCCAAGCGCTCGGGGCTCGAACAGGTTCGCGAAGCAGCCGAGGCCGAGGCTTACGACGAGTCGCTCTTCACTGAACTGCGCGAACTCGGATGGACCGGGATCGCGATCGACGAGCAGTACGGCGGCGCCGGCCTTGGTGTGGTCGAGCTGATGATTCTCTGCGAGGAGCTCGGCTACGCGCTGGCCGCTTCACCGTTCCTCGCCAACGCACTCGGTGGGCTGATGATCGAGCACGCCGGCAGCGACGAGCAGCGCGCCAAGTGGCTTCCCGGGATCGCTTCCGGCGAGGCGACGGCGACCGTTGCGTTCGCTAGCGGTGGTTCGAGCGAGGTGGTTCCCGACGCCGACAGCGCAGCGGTGATTGTTCTGATCGAAGGCGATGAGGCAACGCTGGTCGCTCGCGAAGATGCTGAGGTTGAGACGGTTTCGACGATCGACCCGACTCGCCGCTATGCCCGCGTCAGTGCCAGTGGCGGCGAAGCGCTGCCCGGTGACGTCGCCGGCGCGCTTGCCCGCGCCGAGGTCGCACTCTCGGCCGAGATGGTTGGGATCGCGCAGCGCACCCAGGAGATGGCGATTGAGTACGCCAAAGAGCGCAAGCAGTTCGACACTCCGATCGGCGCTTTTCAAGCCGTCTCGCACCGCTGCGCGCAGATGCTCTTCGACACCGAGGGAGCACGCTCTGCCACATACTTCGGTGGATGGGCTGCAGACGCAGACCAGTCGCAGCTTGCGCTCGCTTCGGCGATCGCAAAAGCCGCTGCGTCGGGCGCTGCGCTTTCCGTCACCGCCTCTTCGATTCAGGTTCACGGCGGCATCGGCTTCACATGGGAGGCAGACGTCCACTGGTTCTTCAAGCGTGCGCAGCTTGACGCCGCGATGCTTGGCGGCGCAGGCAAGCAGCGCGCGAAGGTCACCAGCCTGACCGCATCGTCGCTGGCTTCCGCCGGCGGTGCCTGATGCAGTTTGAGGTCAGCGAGCAAGGCAAGGAGCTTCAAGAGAAACTGCTGGCCTTCATGGACGAGTGCGTCTACCCGGCGGAGCCCGTATTCGAGCAGCAGATGGAAGAGGCCGGAAACCCCGAGCACCACCCGCAGATCATCGAAGACCTCAAGCTTGAAGCGCGCAAGCGTGGTCTGTGGAACCTCTTCCTGCCGCACAAGACGGAGTGGACCGAGGGTCTCTCGAACTTTGACTACGCGCCGCTGGCGGAGATCTCCGGCCGCTCAATCCACCTCGCGCCGGAGGCGATGAACTGCTCGGCGCCCGACACAGGCAACATGGAGCTGCTGACCGAGTTCGGCACGCCCGAGCAGCAGCAGGAATGGCTGCGGCCGCTGCTTGAAGGGGAGATCCGGTCCTGCTTCTCGATGACCGAACCTGACGTCGCCTCGTCTGACGCAACCAACATCGAAACTTCGATTGCCCGCGAAGGTGACGAGTACGTGATCAACGGCCGCAAGTGGTGGAGTTCTGGAGCAGGGCGCGAGAGCTGCAAGTTCTCGATCGTGATGGGCAAGACCGACCCTGAGGCCCGCGCGCACGCGCAGCAGAGCATGGTGATCGTGCCGCTCGACACGCCCGGCATCACCCACGTTCGCAACCTCAAGGTTTTTGGCTACCTCGACCGCGAAACGCACTCCGAATTGCTCTTCGAAGACGTGCGGGTTCCAACCGCGAACGTCCTCGGGCCGGAGGGCGGGGGCTTCATGATGGCCCAGGCGCGGCTCGGGCCGGGAAGGATCCATCACTGCATGAGGCTGATCGGGATGGCCGAGCGGGCGCTTGAGATGGGCTGCCGACGGGCTCTCTCGCGGGAAGCGTTCCGCAAGACGGTCGCCGAGCAGGGCGTAGTTCAGGATTGGATCGCCGAAAGTCGGCTCGAAATTGATCAGGCGCGGCTGCTGACGATGGACGCCGCGTTCCAGATGGACGCCGCGGGCAACAAGGCCGCGCGCAACGCGATCTCGTCGATCAAGGTTGTCGTGCCGCGGATGGCCTGCGCGGTGATCGATCGGATGATCCAGATTTATGGCGGCGCCGGCGTGAGCGACGACTTTCCGCTCGCCGCTATGTACGCAGGAGCGCGTACGCTGCGGATCGCCGACGGGCCGGACGAGGTCCACAAGATGGTCATCGCCCGCCGCGAGCTCAGCCGCTACGCCGAGTAGGGCTCAGCAGAACCGGCGGTCAAGCGCGACGCAGGTCAGCTTCGCAAGCGCGATGCCGGTGAGGCTGCCGACGAGCACGTCGCCGGGGTAGTGGACGCCGGTGTGGACGCGCGAGTAGGCGACAAGCGCGGCTGGAATCGTCAGCAGCGCCCCCGCGGACGGGATCACGTGAGAGACGCCGGTTGCGAAAGCGAAGGCCGAGGCCGAATGGCCAGAGGGGAACGAGGTCGATGTTGGCATCGAAACGTGCCGCGCCTCGATCACTCCTGCGGCGACGCGGTCAGGGCGGCGGCGGCGTGTGAGCGGCTTCATCGCGACGTTCACGACCGTCGCTGATGTTGCGATCGACGCGATGCCGTAGAGCGCCGCGCGCCGTCCGCGGGGGCCGCCGAAGAGAGCCAGTCCGGCTGCGGCGACGATCCACGGCTTCGAGTGGTTCGCAGCGTCGGAGACGCGCGCGAGCCAGTCGTCGTGGGAAGGAGTGGAGCTGGCGGCGATAGAGGAGTAGAGCGAAGCGTCGGCGCGGTGGAGCGACGCCAACCAGCCGGCCGCGTCCGGATCGGTGCTCGGATTGGGGTTCGCTGATGCCATCGGGAGCGATCTTAGGGGGCGCAGGGCATAAGATCTGCGCTGTGCCAACCGAAGAGAGCTCCGTTGTACTGCTGCGCCACGGCGAAACCGAGTGGTCGCTCAACGGCCGTCACACCGGTCTGAGCGACATCGAGCTGACTGAGAACGGTCGCAACGAAGCGCGCGAAGCCGGCAAGCGACTCGCCGGGATGGAGTTTGATCATGTCCTCACGAGCCCGCTGAAGCGGGCGAGGGAGACCTGTGAGCTGGCAGGTTACGGAGCGAACGCACAGACGACCGAAGAACTCACGGAGTGGAACTACGGCGAGTACGAAGGAATAACGACGGTCGAGATTCAGCAGAAGCGGCCCGACTGGTGGCTCTTCGCCGACGGCTGCCCCGGCGGTGAAAGCGCGGCCGAAGTCGGCGACCGAGTCGATCCGCTGATCAACCGCGCCCGCGAGGGTGGAGGCCGCTGGCTCTTCGTCGCACACGGTCATGTCCTACGCGTCGTCGGCGCTCGCTGGGCAGGACTTCCGGCACATGATGCGTCGGTCCTGCTGCTGGGAACGGCGGCGATCTGCGTGCTCGGCTTTGAGCATGGCCGCCCAGCGCTGAAGCACTGGAACGACACCGGCTCGCTCTCCTAAGCGATACGGTGAAAATTGATGTCCACTGGTAACAGGCCTCCAAACCTGATCCTGCTGATCACCGATCAGCAGCGAGCTGTGCAGCATTGGCCCGACGATCAGGATTGGCTTGACGCACTGACGCCGAACGATGCCGCCTTGCGCGCAACCGGTGTTGACTTCACGCGCGCCTTCACGGCGACGGCGATGTGCTCGCCGAGCCGAGCCACGTTTCTTACCGGCACCTATCCCTCGCGCCACGGCGTCACGCTGACCTTGACTGAGGGCAGTCTTTGGCCGGAGCGCGCGAACGCGCGCAGCTCACTCCCGCTCGCTCTTAAGGCCATTCGCGAAGGGGCGATCAGCGCCAAACGGATGCTGAAGAGCCTCGGGCGTGGACTCTTTCACCTCGGGCCGAAATCCGGCGATGAGCCCGAACTGCCGCCTGGAATCGAAACCTTGGCGACGATGCTTGGCCGCAGCGGCTACCACGTTGCGTTGCGCGGCAAGTGGCACCTCAGTAAGCCGGTAAATGGGAGCAGCTGGACTGCCGACGACGGCGAACGGATTGAGCGCGACTACGGCTTCGCCGGCTGGGAGCCGCCGGACGCCGGCGGCGACATTGAACCGGGCCACTTCGGCGGCGGCGAGGGCGGCCCAGCCAACGGTGGATGGGACAAGGTTTACATGGATCAGGTCGAGCGCTTTCTGGCGCAGGAAGATCTGCCGGAGCCGTTCTGCCTCGTCGTCTCGCTGATCAACCCACATGACGTTCTGGCCTATCCGACAAGTTTCCGCGAGGGCGGCTATCGGCGTGAGGATTTCGCCGATCTCGACATTCCGCTGCCGGCAACCATCGACGAATCGCTGGCCAACAAGCCGGGCGTTCACTCGATGGCGCTGGTTGGGATGAGCGCCTACCTCGGCCCGCTCGTGAACCGTGACGAAGAGCGCGACTACGTCAACTTCTACGCCCACCTTCAGCGCGTAGTTGACCACCAAGTCGGCCGCCTTCTGGCGGCTCTTGGCGACGCCGACGACGCAACCTCTCTGCGCTCGCGCACTGTGATCGCACGCACCTCCGATCACGGCGACATGGGGCTCTCGCACGGCGGCGCGCGGCAGAAGGTCTTCAACGCCTACGAGGAGACGATCAGGGTGCCGCTCGTATTCTCCAACCCTGTCTGCTTTCCAAAGCCGGCCCAGACCGCCACGCTCGCCTCGCTGATCGACCTCGTTCCCACCTTCCTCAGCATCGGTGGCGCGAAGAGCGAATCCCAGCTCGACGGCCGCGACCTAAGCCCCGTTCTTGCGAGCGTCGCGAAACCCGACGCCAAGCGGCTTGAGAAGAGCGGCGTTGATTTCGGCCCAATCGTTGCCGACGATTCAGCTGCAAGTGAGATCCGCGACCACATCCTCTTCACCTACGACGACCATCAGTCGGGCACGGCGATGCAGGACGGCGCCGGCCAACCGAACCGCGTCCGCTGCGTCCGCGACGAGCGCTGGAAATACGCCGTCTATCTCGATCCAGACGGCGTCCAGTCTCCCGAGTACGAGCTCTATGACCTTCGCAACGACCCCGATGAGGCTTACAACCTGGTTGACACGCGGACCGGCCGGCCGCGTTCGCCGCGCGCTGTTCGCGAGAAGCCGAGGCTTGCTGCGTTGTTGACAGAAGCCTGCGAAGCGGCTGGCATGACATCGCCGCCGCTTCCCGCCGCTTAGGCGATCCTGCCGCTGCGCGACTAACCTGATCGGCGTGAACCCGATCACCGAGAACGCGCCGCTGGCGCCGCTGACGACGCTGCGGATTGGCGGCGCGGCGAAACGGCTCTGGACTGTCGACAGCGAGGACGGCTGCGTCGAGGCGATCAAACAGCTCGATCAGGAAGGCGAACAATTTCTCGTTCTCGGCGGCGGCAGCAACGTCGTAATTTCTGATCAGGGCTTCGACGGCACGGCACTGCACCTCATCTACGAGGGCGCTGAGCACCAGCAGCGAGACGATCAGACTTTCGCGATAGATGCCAGCGCAGGCGATGATTGGGCGCTGCTCGTTGACGCTCTGGTTGAGGCCGGGCTAAGCGGCGTCGAGTGTTTGGCCGGGATTCCCGGCTCGGTCGGCGCCACGCCGATTCAGAACGTTGGCGCCTACGGCCAAGAGGTGGCAACGACGATCGAGGCGGTGCGCGTCTTCAACCGCGCTACGCAGCAAGTTGAGGAACTGAGCGCCGCGCAGTGCGGATTCAGCTACCGCAACAGCGTTCTGAAAGGGAACTCTGAGTTGGTCGTGCTCGGTGTCCGCTTCCTGCTCGAGCGATCGCCGCTGAGCGCGCCGATCGCCTACCTCGAGCTCGCTGAGAAGCTGGGTGTTGGGGTTGGCGAGCGGGCCGAGGCCGAGGCCGCGCGCAGCGCCGTGCTTGAGCTGCGCCGGTCGAAGGGGATGTTGCTCGACCCGCGCGACCATGACACTTGGAGCGCCGGTTCGTTCTTCACGAACCCGATTCTCAGCGCGAGCGACTTCGAGCGCTTGGAGCAGCGCGTTCGGGAGCACTGTGAAGGCGGCGCGCAGGCGCCGCGGTTCGAGGCTGAAGGCGGAACGTTCAAGAGCTCCGCAGCGTGGCTGATCGAGCAGGCTGGCTTTAGTCGTGGAGAGCAGCGCGGGCAGGTGGCGATCTCTTCAAAGCACACGCTCGCGCTAACCAATCTCGGCGGTGCCAGCGCGGCCGAGCTGATCGCCTTCGCGCGCGAGATCGCCTCGCGCGTCGACGAACTGTTCGCGGTTCAGCTTCGGCCGGAACCGGCGCTGGTCGGGCTCGAGTGGTGAACGGCCCCGCTTAGGCGGATTCTTCGTTCTCGTCACGCGCAGTAACGCGTGCGAGGTTTACTTCTTCGCCGTCCTTCGTGTCTGGGTACACGACATAGGCCAGCGGTGCTCCACCAAACCAAGTCGCGTTCTCGCCGTCACCAACGAAAACGCCGGGTCGCGCGCTGCCATCAGGCTGCTGAACCCAAATTGCTTCGCCTTCTTTAAAGAGTGCCATCCACGCATCTTTGCTGATCGCAACCGTTTTGGCGCTGCGCCAGCAAGCCTGCGGACACATCCGCGCGCTGCGCGCGTATTGTCTGCCGCCGATGAGCGTCGCCGCCAGCCCCACCGCAGACGCTCGCGCACGGTCGCGCAGACGCAACGGAATTGCCGCGATTTGCGTACTCGCTTTCGGCTGGGCATTTGTGATGCAGTCACTCGGCTGGGCGCAGACCTCTTACTTCGCTTTCGTCAAAGCGCTAGGCGACGGCACCGCCCAGATCGACGACTACCACTGGGAGACGCGCGACAAGTCTTGGATCAACGGCCGCTTCTACTCGGTCAAAGCACCCGGGTTGCCGCTGCTGACTACACCGGCCTACCTGCTGCTGAAGGCTGCCGGAGCCGAGCAACTTTCAAGCTCTGCGGCCGACCGCGCGCGCCGCGGCGGCGCGAAGCTCTGGACCTACAAGGCTCTAAATATTTCCGCCTACGGTTACAACCCACAGAGGGCGCGCGAGGTGACGCGCCAACTTGAAGTGCAGGCGCCGCTGATCTGGGCGCTCGGGTTGCTGACGAGTGTGCTGCCAGCGCTCGGGCTGTTGCTGCTGATTCGGTCGGTCAGCGAACGGGTGCTGCCCGGCTATGGCACGGCGGCGGCACTGACGCTCGGAATGTCAACGATGGTGATGGTCTTTGCGAGTCAGTTCTTCGGCCACATCCTCGCGTCGCTTGCCGTCTTTGCCGCCTTCGCGCTGTTGATGAGGGAGCGTCGCGGACCACCGCGGCCGACGCTGGTTGGGCTCGCCGGGCTGCTGGCCGGGCTGGCGGTGACGATCGAATACCCACTCGCGCTGGCCGGCATCGTGATCGGGCTCTACGCGATGCTGCGCGGCGATCTGCCAAAGCCAGGGTTCGTGCCGAAGCTCTGGCGTGGATTTGCCTATGCGGCCGGCGTGATCATCGGTGCGCTGCCGCTCTTCGCTTACAACCAGTGGGCATTCGGCTCGCCGACCACAAACTCCTACAGCAACGCTGTTGACGATCAAGGTTTCAGCGGCCACGACACGCTCGGACTCAACTCCGACGGCTTCTTCGGTATCGGCGTTCCCGACCCGCAGGCAGCGCTCGAGCTATTGCTGGCGCCGCGCGGCATCATCACGATCACACCGGTAGTGATCGCCGGGCTTTACGGCGTCTGGCTGATGCGAAA
The DNA here is from genome assembly GCA_903953065.1 of uncultured Solirubrobacterales bacterium. Lineage (GTDB taxonomy): Bacteria > Actinomycetota > Thermoleophilia > Solirubrobacterales > Solirubrobacteraceae > F1-60-MAGs163. The sequence goes on along the minus strand of CAJBIG010000073.1, from coordinate 4,405 downwards.
GAAGGGCCAGCGCGCGGAGACAAATGTGATCATCGCGATCGTCGCCCTCTTCTTCATCTACGACACTGGCTACTGGCTGCCATTCGGTGGCGGAACGCCGGGGCCGCGCTTCTTGATCCCAACGCTGCCGTTCATCGCGCTCGGCTTCGCCGAGGCCTGGCGGCGGATTCCGGCTACGACTTTGGTCCTTTCAGCCTGCGGCTTCGTCGTCATGACGGCGGCGCTGGTCACCTATCCCTTGGTTGGCGCCGGCAACCTCTACCAGTGGCAGGAGCGGGCGCTCGACAACACCTTCCAGCACACGATCCTCTCGACCTTCGGCCTTGGCGACGGTTGGCCGACAATCATTCCCTTGTTGGCGATCTTCATCGCCGCGATCTGGCTTGGCGCGCGCGCAACCGGGGCTCTCGCGGTGCGGGCCGACACGCGGCTTGCGCTCTGGTCGCTCGCCGCCTGGGCGTTGCTTGCGCTCGCGCTCTCAAGGCTGCTCGGCGAACGCGCCTCCTACGGCAACAATCCGGAGGCCGTCAACCATGCAGGGATGCCGGTCGCCTTGGTCGTCTTGGCGGTGCTCGTTAGCGGCGCTTGCCTGTTGTTAGCGCGGCGGGCCGAGCGGCTTGGCGCCGATCGGGGGCAGTCGCAAGATCAGCAGGGGCCCACGTCGCTCGCTCGCGACGCCTGAGACCGGCAGCAGTCGCTGCGCCGAAGCCGCCAGCTTGCGGCCACCAGGGAGCTGCTCGTTGATCACGATCGTCGCGACGCCGCGCGAGCGCAGGTTCTCGAGCGACTGAACCGTGCTGAGCCCGTCGGCGGCGCTTAGCGTGGCGGCGAAGTAGCGCGGCTGGAAGCCGGTGCGGCCGTTGAGCATCTCTGGGAAACCGTCGGTTGACCACAGCAGGTAGCGGCGGTTGTCGGGCGCCTCTGCCGGAAGCTGTAGGAGCGGCTGGCGTAGCCCGGCCAGCGAGGCCGGAGCGGCCGGCACGCGCGGGTGGGGGTAGACCAATCCGCTCCCTTCGATCAGAACGAGAAGCGTGAGCAGCGCGGCGCTCGCGCCGGCCCAGAGCTCGTTCTTTGAGCGATCGGCGAGCGCCGCCGCGATCCGAGCCGCGCCTCCTGCCGCCAGAAGTGCCAGCAGCAGCGAGGTGATCGTCTGTAGCCGCCCAGGCACGCGGATTCCCTGCCAACCGGGGAGCACCTCGAAGAGCCAGCGGTAGGGGAGCCAGCTGCCGACTCCCTCTGCGGCGAAGCCGAGCGAGAGAATTGCGGTGGCGAGCGCGGCGAGGCCAAGTCCGATCCGGAGCGTTTTTGGGTAGCCGCGCCAGCCAAGGCCAACAAGCGCTAGCAGCAGGATCGCCAGCCCAGGGAAGAGCGTCTTCTCGGCGACGGCGTCTATCCCGGCGCGGACCGGCGCCGTAACCGGCCCCCAGATCAGGCTCGTTTCCGGCGCTGCGAGGAAGGCTTTTAGCGGCGGTGAGTAGTAGCTGATCAGGTTTGCTGAGCGCTCCGATTCAGGGTAGGCATCGAGTACGCGCAGATAGGGGCGCGAGAGCACGAAGCCGACGACGGCCAGCAGCGCGCCACCGGCCAGCGTTGTGATCACGACCCGTCTCGTCGGCGCAGGCCTGCCGGCGCGCCACCAGATCACTGCAGCGATCAGCGCCAGCAGCGCGAGTAGGTAAACCAGAGGCAGTCCGAGAGAGAAGCCGAGCGACAGCTGCCAAGCGGCGACGGCCCAGCCACCGAGGATCAAACCGCCCGATTGGCGCCGGTAGCCGCGCAGCAGCAGCGCGAGCGCGATTGGAATGCCGCCACTGGAGATCACATGCAGGTGGCCGCCCTGCTCGAGCCGCCAAGGTGCGTAGGCGAAGGCCGCTCCAGCTACAAGCGCTGCCCAAGGCGGCGCGCCAAGTTCACGCGCCAGCAGATAGGCACCGAAGAAGCAGAGCGCGAACGCGAAGAGGAAGAGCAGGTCGTAGCGGGCGACCGCCGCCTCGGGGCCCGAACCGATCATTCCCGCGGGCGTGTAGCCAATCAGCGCGTCGGAGAAGGCGAGCGTGTCGTTGAGTGGCCAGAACTGGTTGCTTTGGAAGAAGCTAAGTGGCTGCGTCAGCAGCGCGTGGCCGTCCCATGCGATCTGCCAGGCCTGCGGCAGGGGGTCGCCGAGGTCGAGCGGGATCACGCTGCCGAGGTTCAAAATCAAGGGCCAAAACTGGATCACCGCAACCAGCGCCGCCGTGAGCGCCACCAGAACAAGTTCGCGGCCGCTGAGCCGAGGGGATCGGTTCCACCAGTCGGCTGTCATCGCTTGCGGAGGTTACAGAGCGCGAGCTTCACAGAATCGTCATGCAAACTTCAGAGAAACCCTTTAGTCTCGGCGCCGATGATCTTTGCTGTTGGAGTTGACCACGCCGGAGCGCCGCTGCACGACGTCGCTACCTCAACGCTGATTGAGCTAGGCCACGAGGTGCTCGACCTCGGTCAATGTGACGACTACCCCGACATGGCGCTGAAGATGGGCCTCGTAATCGACTCCGGCGATGCTGAGCGCGGCATCCTTGCCTGCGGCTCCGGCGCCGGTATCGCGGTTGCGGCCTCAAAGCTGCCCGGGATTCGCGCGCAGACGATTCACGACACCTACACCGCTCACCAAGCGGTCGAGCACGACGCGGTGAATGTGCTCTGCATCGGCGGCCGCGTGATCGGTAGCGAGGTGGCTCGCGAGCTGGTCCGCACCTTCGCGCAGGCCGAGGTCAGCGACGAGCCGCGCCACCTGCGCCGCCGCGCGAAGGTCGAACTGATGGAACTTGAAGGACTAGATGCCAACCTCGAAGGAGATAGCTAATGCAGATCGGAATGATCGGCCTCGGCCGGATGGGTGCCAACATGGTCGAGCGACTGATGCTCGACGGTCACGATTGTGTCGTCTTTGACCCCAACAAGGACGCCGTCGACGCGCTCGTCGCGAAGGGTGCCACCGGAGCCGATTCGGCCGCCGACATGGCATCGAAGCTGAGCGCTCCGCGAGCGATTTGGCTGATGGTTCCGGCCGGCATCGTTGACCCGGTGCTGAAGGAAACTGCCGACGCGCTTGAGTCAGGCGACCTCGTAGTCGACGGTGGCAACAGCTATTACATCGACGACCGCCGGCGCGCAGCCGAGCTCAAGGAGAAGGGCCTCCACTACGTCGACTGCGGCGTCAGCGGCGGCGTTTGGGGACTGACCGAGGGCTACGGCCTGATGGCGGGCGGCACCGACGAAGCGATCGCGATGGTCGCTCCCGTGCTGCAGTCGCTTGCTCCAGGTGTTGATTCAGCGCCGCGCACTCCAGGCCGCACCGGTGACCCGACTCCGGCCGAAGAAGGCTGGCTGCACTGCGGCCCGTCCGGCGCTGGTCACTTCGTCAAGATGGTCCACAACGGCATCGAGTACGGCATGATGGCCTCGTACGCCGAGGGTCTGAACATCCTCAAGCACGCCAACGTCGGCAGCGGCACGCAGGAAGTTGACGCCGAGACGACTCCGCTGCGCAACCCTGAGAACTACCAATACGACCTCAATCTGCCCGACGTCGCCGAAGTCTGGCGCCGCGGCACGGTAATCCGCAGCTGGCTGCTTGATCTGATCGCCGACGCACTCGCCGCCGATCATGACCTGAGCGGCTTTGCGGGCCGAGTCTCCGATTCCGGCGAGGGTCGCTGGACGGCGCTGGCCGCAATCGACACCGGCACCCCGGCGCCGGTCCTGACGACGGCGCTTTACGAGCGCTTCACGAGCCGTGGCGAAGCCGACTACGCAGACCGCCTGCTCTCAGCAATGCGTAATGAGTTCGGCGGCCACGACGAAAAGCCGGCAGGGAGCAAGTAATGGCTAAGCCGAAGAAAGGCGATGCGCTGGTCATCTTCGGCGCGACCGGAGATCTAGCGTTTAAGCAGATCTTCCCTGCGCTGCAGCGGATGATCATCGACGGTGAGCTCGACGTGCCGGTTGTCGGTGTTGCCCGCGAAGGCGGCCACGTGCTGCAGCTGCGCGAGCGCGCCAAGGCAAGCTTGGAAGCTAGTGCCGACGGTCTCAACAAGGCGGCGTTTAAGAAGCTCAGCTCGCTGCTGCGCTACGCGGGCGGCGATTACGCCGACCACAACACCTTCGTTGAACTGCAGGAAGAGCTGAAGGGTTGCAAGCGGCCGGTTCACTACCTTGCGATTCCTCCGTCGCTGTTCGGGCCTGTGGTCGGTCATCTCGGTGACGTTGGTCTCGCTGAGCAGGGCCGCGTCGTAGTTGAGAAGCCGTTTGGCCATGACCTCGATTCGGCTGAGAAGCTCAACGCCGAGCTGCACGCCGTCTTCCCGGAGGACCGGATCTTCCGCATCGACCATTTCCTCGGCAAGACGCCGGTTGAGAACATTCT
>CAJBIG010000072.1 GCA_903953065.1 uncultured Solirubrobacterales bacterium | reverse complement strand
GCCGCCGCGCCACCGCCGCCCATGTCCGGGTGGCTCCAGGAGTGGTTGGCGACCATGCTGCCGCTGCGCAGAATCGATCGCATCAGCGAAGCGTTAGCCGAAACTTGCTGGCCGATTACAAAGAAAGTCGCCGGCACCCCGAGCTTGCGCAGCTCGCGTAGAAATGCCGGCGTGTAGGGCGAGGGGCCGTCGTCGTAGGTGAGCGCAATCCGCTTGCCCGACGGCCCGCGGCTTACCTGCCCCGCTCCTTGGCGCCGGCAGCCGGTTACGACAACGTCCCATACGCGCGCTGGATAGGTGCCCACGCGCGGCAGGCGGTGTTCGCAGGGGAGTTCAAGAACAGCGGCTGAGACGATCCCTGCTTGCGACCACGTGACCTTCGCGGCGCGCGATTGCTCAGCGCTGCAGCCGGCGGCGGTCGCTTTCACGTAAACGTCGGCGATCCCGACACGGAGCTTCGCTGCCGCTGGCTCAAAGCGCAGCCGCAGCTCGCTCGCTCGCGGTTGGCTGACGCTCCCTTCGACGCGCTCACCGCGCGAGACGATCCGCCACTTGCCGTCTGCTCGCGTTACGCAGACCGATCGCGCCGCAACCGAAGCCTGCGCGAAGATCGTGCAGATCTGCCCACCTTTGACTTCAGCGAGCAACTGAGGCGTGATCGCCTCGGTCGAGCGGTAGACAATTTCCAGCTCACGGCTGCGCTGACCGAAAGAGGTGCTCACGAGGTCGAGAGCCCCGCCCTCGGGCTTAACGGTGTGCGGTTCCCCTCCCTGCGTTGTGGCCGCGCTGGCGCTGGCCACGAAGCAGAGCGACAGCGCTACGCAGACCGCTGCGATCGGTGCGCGCACCTAGCCTGCCTTAACGCTCACAAGGTCTACGTCGAAGACGAGCGCTGCGTTGGCGGGGATTGAGGGCGGCGAACCGGCGGCGCCGTAGGCCAGTTCGGCCGGAATAATGAGGCGGCGGCGACCGCCAACCTTCATGCCTTCGACGCCCTGGTCCCAGCCGGCAATAACGCCGCCGCTGCCAAGGTCGAAGGTGAATGGCTCGCCGCCCTTCCAAGAGCTGTCGAACTCTTTTCCGTTCGCGAAAAGCACGCCGACGTATTGAACGGTCACGCTGTCGCCACTCTTGGCTTCTGCGCCGGTTCCAACAATGACGTCCTGGACGATCAGAACCTTCGGCGCCGCGCCGCTCTGGCGAGGGATCACGGGCTTGACCTTGATGTCACCTTCGCCGGGGCCGGGCGTCACCTTGACGGCCTTGACCGCCGGCGTCGTCGCGTCGGTGATCGTCGGCGGGTTGGCCTGCTCGTTAGCGGCCTGCTCGGCAGCTTTGTCGGCTGCGCTCTGGGATGAACCGCAGGCGACAACCAGCGGCAGAGCGGCGCAGAGGAGGAGTGCGAGAGGAAGGCGAGTTTTGATCATCATGGGTTGATAGCACTTGCGCCCGCCGTCAGGCGCAAGTAGCACCGCAGATATGCGCCAAAGACCAGACTCAGTCGATTACAAGACCGAGCGTGATCCGCGTTACGCGGCCGCTCTTCGAGATCGAGAAGTCGGTCACAACGGAGCCTGGTTTCCACTTGCCCAGATAGCAATGGCGGTAACCCAGCTCAGTGACGCAGCGCTCACCCTTCAGCTTTGCGGCAAGCGCGCCCTCGCTTGACCCAACGCCAATGCCACCGCTTGTGCGCTCGTTGCGGCTCGTCGTTGAAAGGTTCACAACCGTTGCCGCTTTGCCGGTGCCGCGAAAAGTCACCTGAACGCGACCGAACTTCATCACCCTCGTCTTGCCCATGATCGGGTGGCTTGTGATCTTGTTGCTGCTTGGGTTTCCGGCGACCGCGCGAACTTGGTTGGCGAGCATTCCGATTTTGAGGCCGCGCAACGACTGCTGTGGAACGAGGCTCTGAACGAGCGCCGACGCGGCGCTAACCGACAGAGCCATCGTTGAAGCCGTTATCAGCGCGACAAGAAGTGACCTTCTCAACCTGAGCATCTCTCAATCATTACCACTGCGCCCGAACGGTGCGTCGGTTAACCGTCGGCGTCGCCACCGGTGATTCCATCATCGGTGCTGGGCGTAAGTCGCCCTGAGCCGGCGGCGCGAGCCGTTGGGCCGCCACCGCGGCCGCGCAGGAGGAAGGCAAATGCGACGGCCAGCAGGGCGCCGGCCAACGGACCGACTATGTAGGCCCAGTAGTTGGTGAACCCGCCACCGACCAGATCAGGGGCGAACGAGCGGGCCGGGTTCATCGACGCGCCGCTGATGGGAGCGGCCCAAAGACCGGCAAGCGCGATGTAGCCGCCGACCGCCAGCGCTCCAATAGACCCGACGTTCTGGGCCCCGGACGAGGTGCCGAGAATCGTGCTTACAAGCCCCAACGTGAGGACCATTTCAATCAGCATCGCCTGCCACGCCTCGTAACCCGGGCCGGGCTCGGTCGCGCCAAGGCCGCCAACGTCGCCAAGTACAGCGCGCAAGAATAGGCAAGCCAGCGTCGCGCCGAGCAGCTGCACGGCGATGTAGCCCGGAACTCGCCGCCAAGCGAAGTCGCGCCTTAGTGCGAAGGCGATCGAAACGGCCGGGTTGAGATGGGCACCGGAAACGGAACCCATGAAAAGGATGATCGCCATCACCATCAAGCCGGGCGCAACTACGGCCGCGGCGAGACTTACCTGATCGCTGGCCTCTGCGTGGAGCATTCCGCCGCCGGCGGCTACGAGTACCAGGAAGAAGGTCCCGAGCAGCTCCGAGAAGAGCCTGCGCCACTCGAGCTTGGGGTCATCGAACTTGTCGAGATCGGGGTAGGCGACGGAGAGCGCGTCGCGCCGAGCATCTTGAAGAACCGGCATCTGGTCTAACTCAGGCACCGACCTAGGGAACCACTGCCGCCGGACGCTTTTCGCCCGGCGGCGCCGCGGGCTTGTGCTACCGCGTGAAGGTGTGGACGAGGTTTAGCTCAATCCGCTCCGGGCTGCCTGAGATCAGCGGCGTTACCTTCGAATTGAAGTCGGCGAAGACCTCTTCGCTGTTGACCGCCTCGGCCTGATCCGACGTTTCGAAGACGCCGATGCCGCGCACAAGACCGCTTGCCGGGTCGCCGACCACCAATACCTGCGTCAGCCCTTCGTGGCTCTCCTTCATCTGTTCGGCGAACTCCGAGTAAACCTCGAGCAGGTGGTCGTACTGGCCCGGGTTTGCATGCATTGTGAACTCGATAACTGTGCTCATTTGGAGGTTCTCCTAAGAAGTCGTTTGGTTTGCAGCGGTGAGCGTACTGAAGGCGGGCCGAACGCGCACGCTCGGCCAAGCGCTCCGAAGCAGGCGGCAGAATTGAGCGATGCGCATTTATCCCGAGGTTCCCGCCCTTCGCACCCGTGCCGTTGTCAACGACCTGATTCTGCTGGCGCTGCTTGTCGTCTTCGCTTGGCTGGGGATGAAGGTCAACAACACCGTTGACGACATCGCCAGTCTCGGCCGCGGCGTTCAGGACGCCGGGAACTCGGTCCGCGACGGCTTCATCCAAGCCGGCGACACGCTCGGCAACGTGCCGCTCGTCGGCGGCGACCTCAGTGGCGCGCTCCGTGACGCCGGGCAGGCGACAGGTGGCAACGCGGTCGCCGCAGGCCGCCAGGGCGAGCTGGCGATCGAACAGCTGGCGCAGCTGCTCGGCTGGCTGACCTTCTTGATCCCGTCTGCGCTGCTGCTGATCGGTGCGCTCCCGCGCAGGATCCGCAAGATCCGCCAGCTCAACGTTGCCGCACAGGTGCTCACAGCCCGGAACGAGGAGCAGCGTCGCTTGCTGGCGATGCGCGCTGCGTTCTCGCTTCCGTTCGGCACGCTGCTGAGCTACACGAAAGACCCGTTCGGCGATCTTCAGAGCGGCGACTACGACGCTCTTCTGAGCGCCGTCTACGAGGACTGCGGATTGCGCGCGCCCACGGGCACACCAATGGCGGGAGCAGGATTCGAACCTGCGTAGGCAGAGCCAACGGGTTTACAGCCCGTCTCCTTTAACCACTCGGACATCCCGCCGAGCACAGCGCTCGGAAGTGTAGAGCTCAGGCGCTGTCGCGCAGCTTCTGAGCCTCGGGCAGCGACTCCAACTTCTTCAGCGTGTGGTTCTCAATCTGGCGGATCCGCTCACGCGTAACGTCAAAGGCGCGACCGACCTCCTCTAGCGTGCGGGGTTTGCCGCCGCCGATCCCGAAGCGCATGATGATCACGTCACGCTCGCGCGCGGGCAACGTGCTCAGCGCGCGGTAGACGTTCTCACGGCGAAGCGAATCGGAGGTGAGGTCGAACGGCGAGACAACGCCGTCGTCCTCAACGAAGTCGCCAAGCTGCGAGTCGTCCTCGTCGCCGACCGGCTTTTCGAGCGAGATCGGCTGCTGGCTTACGCGCAGAATCTCGCGCACGTCCTCAGTGCTGCAGTCGAGCTCTTCGGCAATCTCCTCGGGCGTTGGCTCGCGACCAAGCGACTGAACGAGCTGGCGTTCAACGTGAACGACCTTGTTCAGCTTCTCGACCATGTGGACGGGGATGCGGATCGTCCGCCCCTTGTCGGCGATCGCGCGCGTAACGGCTTGGCGGATCCACCATGTGGCGTAGGTCGAGAATTTGTAGCCGCGGCGGTAGTCGAACTTTTCAACCGCGCGGATCAGCCCCAGCGAGCCTTCTTGAATCAGGTCAAGGAAGGTGAGGCCGCGACCGAGGTAACCCTTGGCGATCGAAACGACGAGCCGCAGGTTTGCTTCAACCATGTGCTGCTTGGCGTTCATGTCGCCGCGCTCGATCCTCTTGGCGAGCGACACCTCCTCAACAGCGCTCAGCAGCGGCACGCGGCCGATCGAGCGCAGGTAGAGGCGCAGTGAATCGAGACTCGGCTCGACGGTCAGGTCGATCTCGTCATTCTTTGCGCCCGACGCGCGCTTGCCACGCTTCGGTGCGCCTTCAGTCAGCGGCGGGCCGGAGCCGTCGTCACCCTCGGCAATCAGGTCGATTCCCATTTCCTTCAGGTGGCCATGGAGTTCCTGCACCTGCTCCTTTGAGACTTCAACTTCCTCGAAGCACTTGGTGACCTGCCCAACGGTCAGGAAGCCCTTCTCCTGCCCCTTGAGGATCAGTGGCTTCAGTTCAGCCAGCTCCCAGACTGGTGCTTCGTCGGCGAGCAGTCCTGCGCTCTTCGTTGCCTGCATGTTCTCCACAGCTCCTCAAATAAGAAATTGCGGAGCCGTTCTCCAAACGGCTCCCCTCCCCACACAACTCCCCTTCTGAAACGTCACGAAAGTCGATTGAACGATCCTGGCGCCTCGCTCGTAACCATTGAAGTCTGGAGCGATACGTCAAAGCGGTGATCGACAATGTGATTAATAGCACAAGGCCGATCGAAGCTGGGCTACCCTCCTTCCAACCCCAACTGAGGCAGGTCCTCGATGGAACTTTCAGCGCTAAGCAATTCGCCCGACGTTCAGAACTACAAGCCTGAGATTCATATCTCGCTTTCGCGCGTTGGCGTGACCGGAGTTGAGAAGGTGATCCGGATCGGCAAGCCAGGCGCCGAGCAGTCCTATCACGCTCAGCTCGAGTGCTTCGTCGATCTTGGCCCCAAGCAGAAGGGCGCGCACATGTCGCGCTTCGAAGAGGTCGTCAACGAGGCGATCGGCGAGTTCGCTGTAGAGGGCTCGGCGCTGCGCGCTGAGCAGCTCGCGCAAAAGATCGCTGAGCGCGTCCGCGAGCGCCAAGGAGCGCGCCGCGCCGAGGTCACGATCATGGCCCGCTACCCGGAGCACAAGCCAGCGCCGGTTTCAGGAATTACGACGCAGGAGATCTACACGCTTCATGGAGCGGCGATTGCCAGCGACGCAGGGACGAGGCGACTCGTTGGCGTTACTGCTCAGGGGATGACGGCCTGCCCCTGCGCGCAGGAGTTGGTAGCCGCAACGGCGCGCGACCGGCTCAGCGCGCAAGGCTTTGAGAACGACGAGATCGAGCAGATCATCGCTGCTGTTCCGATCGCCACGCACAACCAGCGCGGGCTTGGAACGCTCTACCTAGGCTCCGTCGAGGGCAGCGAACTCGACGTTGAGGCTGCCGACCTGCTGGCAATCGTTGAGGGTTCGATGTCGAGCGAGATTTATGAGCTGATGAAACGTTCCGATGAGGGCTCGGTCGTTGAGAAGGCGCACAGCCGGCCGCGCTTTGTTGAGGATTGCGTGCGCGAAGTTATTCAGGGAGTGATCGAGCGCTACGGCGAGCTAGACGACGCGACCTTCGTCTCCGCCCGCCAAGAGAACCTCGAAACGATTCACCAGCACAACGTGACCGCTGAGCGCTTTGGCCTGCTGGGCGAGCTTCGGCGCGAGATCGCCACCGACGAGCACTTGATGCATCACACATCGATGCGCGAGTGGCTTGACGCCGGCGGCCGCTAGCCGCTGGCCCGCTGGGCGCATTTGAGCAGGACGCCATTGTCCGGCACTTCGACGCTAACCAGCGGCAGCGAGCCGGGGGCGTTGAAGACCTTCTGCCCGGCGTCGGCATTGGCCAACGAGGCTGAGTCTGAATTCCAAAGGGCGAGCATCGCGTAGCTCTTGGCTGGCCCCTCGAAAAGGACGCCTCGAGTTTTGCCCCAATCCCAGCGCTGAGCGATCTTCAGCCCACCGGCGGCGATGTCGGCGCGCACCGCGCTAAGCGCGTCCTGTGAGCGCGCCTGAGCCAGCCCTGCCTTCTTGACACACGCCGAAATCTCATTTGGAACTGGGTCACGGTTGCCGAGAACGATGTAGATCGCAGTGCCAAACGAGGCGATGATCGCGACGACGAGAAACGCAAAAGCCCACTTCATTGCGTCGACCCTTCGCCGGCGTGGGCGCGGCGCAGCTCAGCTTCGCGCAGCAGGCGACGCATGCCGAAGAAGTAATCGACGCCGCTGATCACCGTGACGGCGACCATCAGGTAGACCAGCCAATCGATCCAAGTCGGTGAGGGGACGAGCAGAATCAGCAAGAAGATAGTCAGTACCTGGACGCCGGTCTTGACTTTGCCCCACCAGTTCGCTGCGATCACGACGCCCTCCGAGCGAGCCGAGATCCGCGCAACGGTGACGGCAAACTCGCGCGCCACGATCACCATCGCAACCCAAGCCGCAAGCCTTCCGAGCGAAACGAGCGAGAGCAAGGCGGCGATGATCAGCAGCTTGTCGGCAACAGGATCCATCAGCTTGCCGAAGGTTGTGATCTGCTCGCGCGTGCGCGCCAACCAACCGTCCAGCGCGTCGGTTACTGAGGCGGCGGCGAAGACGACGGCGGCGAGCACATCGCTGGTCTGACCACCACGCGAGAGCAGCGCGACGACCAGCACCGGCACGAGCAGAATCCGCAGCACCGTCAGGAGGTTTGGCAGGTTGAGCGTGAACACGGCTCCCCGCAGTATTACGCGCCGGCATGGCGGCTTCGCAGCTTGGCGCTTTAGGCCTCGATCGCTGCCTCCGGTGGCAGTGCCCGAGCGCTCCGCGTAACGCCGACGCTGGCGGCGACAACGAGTGAGATTGCGACGAGCTCAAGCAGCGTCGGTTTCTGGCTGAGGACGATGAAACCGGCGAGCACAGCGACGGCCGGCTCGACGCTCATCAGCGTGCCGAAGACGCGGGCTGGCATTCGCCTTAGGGCTTCGAGCTCGAAGCTGTACGGGATCAGCGAACTGAGCAGGCCGATGACAGCGCCGAACAGCAGAACCTGCGGCGTGACGAGCATCGCTCCACCCGACGCCACGCCCGGAATGAAGACGATTGCCGTGCCGATCATCATCGCGATCGTCAAGCCGTCGCGGTCCGGGAAGACCTCGCCGGCGCGCTGCGCGATCAGGATGTATACGGCCCAGAAGAAGGCCGCCAGCAGCGCCATCAGGACGCCTTCCAGCTCAAGACTGCCGCCACTCCACGGCTGTGCGATAAGCACCACCCCAGCCGCAGCGAGCGCCACCCAAAGGCCATCGAGCAGCCGGCGCGAGAAGATCGCTGCGATCGAGATCGGGCCGATGAACTCGATCGTCGTTGCGACCCCGACCGGAAGGATGTCGATCGCGAAGTAGAAGGCGAGGTTCATCGCCGCGAGGGTGACGCCGAATGCGATCGCCATCTTGACCTGCCTGGCAGACCACTGCGAAACTTTCGGGCGGCTCAGCAGAAAGAGGAAGAGCGAGGCGAACGCCAGGCGCAGCAGAGTCGAACCGGCAACGCCGACTTCGTCGAAGATCGTGACCGAAATCGCGGCGCCGAACTGGACCGAGATGATCGACCCAAACACCAAGGTGAGCGGTGGAACGCGGCCCAGCGTGCCGCTTCCCTGCGGGCTCGCCGGTACTAAGTCTGATGATTGGGTTGTCGGCACGTTCACCTTCCACACGGGCGGCGCCCCGGGGATGATGCCCTAGGGTGAAGTGATGCCGCTGATCCCGACCGTAATCGAGACGACCTCACGCGGGGAGCGTGAGTATGACCTCTACTCGCGGATGTTGAACGATCGGATCATCTTTCTCGGCCAGCCGATCGGCGACCAGATCGCCAACCTGATCGTCGCCCAGCTCCTCCACCTCGAGTCAGAGGACCCGGAAAAGGACATCTCGATCTACATCAACTCGCCGGGCGGCTCGATCTATGCGGGGCTCGCGATCTACGACACGATGCAGTTCATCAAGCCCGATGTGCAGACGATCTGCTGTGGCGTTGCGATGTCGATGGGGTCGCTGCTGCTGATGGCCGGCGCTCCCGGCAAGCGGCTCGCGCTTCCGAACAGCAGGATCCTGATCCACCAACCCTCGTCGGGCTTTGAGGGCCAGTCATCGGACATCGAGATTCACATGAACGAGATTCTCAAGACGCGAGCGCGGATCGACGAGCTCTATGCGCTCCACACCGGCCTAACCATTGAGCAAGTCCATGACGACATGGAACGGGACCGCTTCTTCACCGCTCAGCAAGCAGTCGAGTACGGCCTGATCGACCGCGTCATCACCTCGCACTAAAGCTCAAGCAGGGCGCTGCGAACGGCTGCGTCGCGCTCCCGCGCTTCGTCGTCGGCCCAGCCCCAGGCGACGCCGTCGGCGATTGAAAAGGTTGGCCGTTTGTGGCTGCTGACGCGCTCGACATCGATCTCTACGCCTACGACCCCGTCGATGCCCGGAAGTGGGTCTTCGACAACCCGCGCAGTGCCGTGGGCAGTAAAGGCAACGTCGCCGGCGGCGAGCACCGTCAGGGCGACTCGCGGATCTTCACGGAGCCGGTCGAGTGAGCCGCGGCGCGCGCCCAGCGCGAGCACGATGCGATCACCTGACGCCCTTACAGCGGTGCTGACGGGGATTGCGTGCGGCCCTTCGCCGCCGGTCGCAAGGATGCAGACCGTGCCAGGCGGCCACTGCGGCAGATCTAGTTGCTCGTCCACCTGCTCAACCTAGTAGTTTCCCGGCCATGGGACGAATCAAACGCGGTTGGAGATTGTCGAAGCAGAGCTGGGCTGTCGTCAAGTCCGACAAGTCGCTACTTGCCTTCCCGATCATCTCGGTCGTCGCGGCGATCGTGACGATGATCATCTTTTTCGGTGGTGGCGCCGCTGTTGCCGTCGCGATCAACTCGCCTTGGGGCGCGCTGCCACTTGTGATCATTGGCGTCTATCTGCTGACCGTGGTCGGCGTCTTTGCCTCCGTCGCGCTGGCTTCCTGCGCTACCGAAGCGCTTGAAGGGCGAGATACGACCGTCGCGCAGGGCATCAGCGCTGCGCGAGGGCGGATGAAGTTGATCTTCGCTTGGGCCGCGGTTGCCTTGTTTGTTGGAATCCTGATCTCGGCAATTCAGAGCCTGCTGCAACAGGTTGCCGGCGGCGTAGTCAGCGCCATTGTCGGCGGGCTTGCCGGATTCGCGTGGGCCGTTGCGACCTTCTTCGTGATTCCTGTAATTGCGATTGAAGGGCTGGGGCCCAAAGAAGCGCTGAAGACTTCGGCTCATGTCGTCAAGGAGCGCTGGGGTGAGGGCGTCGTCGGTTCCAGCGCGATCGGGCTGATCACTTTCTTCGTTGCGATTCTACCTGCGATCGCGATGATGGTTCTTGGCTTCCTTCTGGCTGGATCCTCAGCCGTTGGCGGCGGGCTGCTGATCGCGATCGGCGTGCTCGTATTCGTGATCGCACTGCTCTTTCAGACGACGATCATGGCCGTCTTCCGTGTCGCTCTTTACCGCTACGCGACCAACGACGAAGTTCTTGGCGGCTTCGACCGCGAAGGCCTTGAGTCAGCATTCGTGGCGAAGAAGGGCCGCCGCGGCGCGCTCGGCGGCGCCTGAAATTCGCGCTGAGTCATCGCCGCGCAGGTAAGGCGCGCCAACGCTTTGGCGATGCTGCGACGATGTAGGAACGATGGACGCGCTGATTAGCTCAATCTTCTTGCTCGCGCGAGCCGGTGGTGGCTCCTCAGGCTTTGGCGGCGGAGGCGGTGGCGGCGGCTTCGGTGGCGGCGGCGGCTATGGCGGCGGCGGCTTCGGTGGCGGCGGCGGCTACGGCGGCACAGCGAGCGCCGGTTCGGTCCTGGCGCTCTTCCTCGTCTTCGGCGTGATCGCTCTGATCATCGTGCTGAGCATGTTTCGCTCCTACATGACGGTGCGCAATATGCGCCAAAGGCGAATCGAGCGCGACGCGCGCGTGCGGACGGCGGCGGCCGAAGCGGCAGCCGACGATGCCGCCTTCGACGCCGCCTCGATCACAGCCGGGACGGCGGCTCTGTTCGGTGCTATTCAGCACGCCTGGGATCAACGCGATGACCGTGCGCTGCAGACGATGGTTGGCGACGATCTGCTCGTCGAATGGCGGCTTCGGATGCAGGACTTTGCCGCCCGCGGCTGGCACAACCGGGTGCGCGTGCTGCGCGGGCCGGAGGTGCTCTATGTCGGCATCGACAACAAGGCCGCCGACGCCGATGACCGCGCGATCGTCCACATCGAAGCGACGCTGGAAGATTTCGTTGAGACCGATGACGGAATGCGGATCATGCGCAGCGAGGACGATGATTCGGTCGTCACGCTGAGCGAGTACTGGACGCTGGCCAAGCGCGACGGAGCTTGGATTCTGCTTTCGATCGAACAAGACCGCGAAGGGGCACACCACCTCGACGCGCCGATCATCGCCTCGCCGTGGGCCGATGACGTGAGGCTTCGCGACGCGGCAATCGTTGAAGCGGCTGTTGCCGACAAGGCGCTTGAAGGAACCTCGACGGCCGAGCTCGTAGACGTCAACCTCGCCGCTGACGCGCGCACTCAGGCAATGGACCTCTCGCTCGTCGACGGGCGTTTTGCCCCCGACGTGCTGGCCGCCGCGGCGCGCCGCGCCGTTGCAGCTTGGGCCGAGGCCGTTGACGGCCCCGACGCAGCGCTTAAAGCGGTCGCCAGCGCCGAGGCGATCGAGCAGCTGCTCTACCCATCGGCCGACGGCCACAACGCCCGGCTCGTCGTGCGTGGGCCCCGGATTGAAGCGATTACGATCGAACGACTGGCCGCGGAGCCGGCGCCGGCGCGGATGAGCGTCGCGCTCAAGGTCCGTGGCCGTCGGTACCTCGAGAACCGTGACACCGCCGCCGTCATCGCCGGCGACAAGGACCGCGAAGTGAAGTTCAGCGAAAGCTGGACGCTGGCGCTCGACGGCTCCGACGAAGTGCCTTGGCGGCTCGTCGACGCCACCCCCGCCGGTTAGCTTCAACCAACCGGAGCCGTCATCGGCTCTCTGTAACTTTCGCGCTTCAATAATCGAATCTGCGGAGGTTGTGATGGAGATTCCACTGAGCAAGCGCCTGGCTGCCGAGTGCCTCGGCACGTTCGGCTTCTTCCTAACAGCGTTCATGGGCATCGTCTCGCTGGCGACCCAAGGAATCACGGCGATCCAGTCGCTTGGAATCGCGGCCGGCTTCGGTTTTGGTCTGGCAGCAATGATTTTCGCCTTCGGGCACATCTCCGGCGGGCATTTCAACCCTGCCGTGACGCTTGGGTTGGCGGCAGCGCGCAAGCATCCGGCCGCGGAAATCCTTCCCTACTGGGCGGCGCAGATCGTCGGCGGCCTAATCGCTGCGTTGCTGATTCTCGTGCTTTGGACGCAGGAGATAATCGGCAAGGCGGTCAACGCACCCGGCGTAGGGGTCAGCGACGGCAAGGCTTTCATCATCGAGGCGCTCTTCACGATGCTCTTCGTGCTCGTCATCGCCACAGTGGCGACCGATCAGCGCGCACCTTGGAAGGGCGTCTTCGCCCCATTCGCGATTGGCCTTTTCATCTTCACGGCCGGCACCGTCGCCGGCCCTATCAGCGGCTTCTCTTTCAACCCGGCCCGATCGCTGGCGCCGGCAATCGCTGCCGGGGACTTCAGCCAAATCTGGATCTACCTGCTGGCGCCTCTGCTTGGCGGCGTTATCGGAGGCCTGATTCACCTCTACTTTGCCGATGCTGGCTCAGCGGCTCAAAGCGAAGAGTTCGACGACCTAAACAGGGACGCAGTCGCCAGCTGACTGCTCTCCCCGCATTGGTTGCGGGGAGAGCGCCAGTTGGTTCGTTCGCGAGCGCTGACTAGGCGCGTGCTGCGCTGCGCTTGTGGGCGCGGCGGATCTTTTTTGCCTTCTCTACTGCGCGCGCGCGAGCGGTCGTCCGCGAACGGGCGGCCGCTGAGGCCGTTGTCGCTGAGGCGGCTTCGGTAATGCTGATCGCGCTTGGCTCGCCTGTGCCTGAGGCACAGAAGCCGAATGCCGCGACGCTAGTGCCCGGCGCGACCGATGCGGCCCAGCTAGGCGCCGTCACGGTAACGACGTTGCCGCTCCGTGTGGCAGTTCCGCTCCAGCTGTCGGTGATCTTGACGCTGCTTGGCAGAGTGAAGGTCAACTTCCAGCCCGTCGACGACTTAGTCCCCGAATTGGCGATCTTGAAGCTGCGGCAGAAACCGCCGGTCCAGGTCGAGTCCTTGGTCACAGTCGCTGCCAGCTTCGCCGCACCGGGTACCGGTGTTGGTGTAGGCGTAGGCGTAGGCGTAGGCGTAGGCGTAGGCGTAGGCGTAGGCGTCGGCGTAGGCGTAGGCGTAGGCGTAGGCGTAGGCGTTGTGCCTCTTTGATGTGAGGTCACGACAATGTTGTTGAGCTGCCCCGAG
>CAJBIG010000071.1 GCA_903953065.1 uncultured Solirubrobacterales bacterium | reverse complement strand
GGCGACGCTGATGTCGTTTGAGCCATGGCCGATCGCCAGATCGAAGTTGCGGCCGCGGGCCCAGCTTCGCAGCGCCAACGAACGATCGACGAGCCCGCGCGCCTTCGCCGCCAGCTTGCCGCCGCGGTGGTGGCCGATGACGGCCGCGTCGATTCCGTGCAGCTCGCAGAGTGCAACGGTCTGGGCGAAGTCGCGTGCCGTTACCTCAACTTCGGCGCCGTTTGCGCGGAGCCGCTCGATCACAGGCCGCAGTACGAGCACGTGCGGCGAGTTCGTTAGGTCGACCCAAACCTTCATTGATCGGAGGCGTCGCGAACAGCAGTAACAACCTGCTCAAGCTGACGATCGCTGATCGTTGCACTGATCGGCAGCGCGAGGTGGCGGCGGGCCGCCTGATCGGTTCCTGGCAGCATCCCCGGCGCCGGGCGCCACGCGCGCATCGAAGGCTGCTCATGAATTGGGCTGCGGTAATAGCCGCGAGATTCGACGCCGCTGGCGCCAATCTGCTCTGCGAGCCGGTCAGGGTTGTCGGTCGCAACGACGTAGAGATGCCAGGCCGGTGTCGCCGCCGCAGTCGGCTGAGGCAAAGTCACCAGATCGCCGAGGCCGAGTTCGCTGTAACGCTGGCCGGCGGCCGCGCGGTGCTTCGCCCATTCCGAGAGCTGCGGCAGCATCACTCGCAGAACGGCCGCTTGAATCTCGTCAAGCCGCGAATTGAAACCGATCTCCTCGTAGTTGACGCGATCCCGTGAGCCATGGAAGCGGAGCATCCGCACGCGCTCGGCCAGCTCCTTGTCGGAGGTCGTGATCGCGCCACCGTCGCCGAAGGCGCCAAGGTTCTTCGACGGGTAGAAAGAGTGCGAAGCGATTGAGCCGAGCGCCCCTGGCCTGCCCTCTGGCCCAACCGAACCGGCAGCTTGCGCGCAGTCTTCGACGACGGGCACGCCGAGCGCCTCTATCTCAGCTACTGGGGCAATGTTGCCAAAGAGATGGACAGCGACCACGGCCTTGGTCCGTGGCGTCATTACCGCTTTGACCTGCTCGGCGGTAGAGATGTAGGTCACCGGATCGACGTCGCAGAAAACGGGAACGGCGCCGGTCGGCGGAATTGCTTCGGCGCTGGCGTAATAGCTGAACGAAGGCACGATCACCTCATCGCCGGCCCCGACGCCAAGTGCACGCAGAGCGATCGTGATCGCCTCGGTTCCGTTGGCCACTCCGATTGCCTCGGAAGCACCGACAACTTCGGCGAATTCGCGCTCGAAAGCCTCGACGTTCGGGCCGAGGATGAACTGACCTGCAGCGGATACCTCAAGCAACGCGGCATCGATCCGCTCGCGCAGCGGCTCGGTCGCGGTCGTTGGATCAAAGAGCGGAACGTTCATTGCGACCCCAACGCTACCCTCTCGACCGGTGCCGTTCTCCACGCTTCTCGTCCTCGCGGCGATCACCGACAAATTGGCTGACTGGGCGACCGGCGTCGTTGGTGACCTCGGCCTTGCCGGGATCTTCGTCCTGATGACGCTAGAAAGCATGTGCATCCCAATTCCCTCCGAGCCGACGATGCTCTTCGCCGGCTTCAACGTCGACCAGGGGACCTACTCCTTCTTGGCCGTCGTCAGCGTCGGAGTAGCGGCGAACGTGGTCGGCTCTTGGATCGCTTACGCCTTTGGTCGCTTCGGGCGGCTGGAGTTGATCGAACGTCACGGCAAATGGCTCCACATCACGCCGGGGCGGCTCGAGCAGGCCGACCGCTGGTTTGAGAACTACGGCGGCTGGGCAGTCTTCTTCTCGCGGATGCTGCCAATCGTCCGTACCTTCATCTCTCTGCCTGCCGGCGTTGCGCGAATGCCATTCGGGCGCTTCACGCTCTTCACATTCCTCGGCTGCATCCCTTGGATGGCAGGGCTCACCTTCCTCGGCATGACGGTTGACAGCAAGTGGGAGGAGTGGAAGGGCTACCTCCATTACATCGACTACCTCGTCGCGGTAATCATTGTCGCCGGCGCCGTCTATCTCTTCATCCGCTGGTGGCGTTCACGCGGCGGCTCGGCCGATGCCCCGGCCACTTGAGCAGTCGCTACCGCTGCGCCACGCGCTAGCGCTGGGGCTGATGCACGGTCCCGCCGAGCTGTTGCCAATCTCCTCATCAGGCCACACGACTCTCGTTCCGTGGCTGCTCGGCTGGCCCTACCCGGAGCTCGATCCAGCGCTCCGAAAAAGCTTTGAGGTTGCGCTCCACGCCGGTACCGCGGCCGGGCTGCTGATCGCGCTGCGCAGCGAAGTAGGAGAGGCAGCCGGTTCATTCGACCGCCGCCGCGCGATTCTGATCGCCGGCTCTTTCATCCCACCGGCGATCATCGTCTACACGCTCGAAGGGCCGATCGAAAAGCGGCTTGGTACGCCGGCATCGATTGCCGCCGGACTGCTGGTGGGTTCGGCAGCGATGGCCCTGGCCGATCACTTCGGGCCGGAGCGGCGCGAGCGTGACGACGCAAACCTGATCGACGCCCTGTTGCTCGGCGCAGCGCAGGCTTCAGCGCTGATGCCAGGAACCTCGCGTGGCGGGATGACGCTGAGCGCGATGCGCGCGCGCGGCTTCACCAGGCCTGCCGCCAGCGCCCTCTCCAGGCACGTTGCGCTGCCGGTGATCCTCGGCGCCAGCGCGCTCAAGGGGGCGCGACTGGCGCAGCAAGGTCTACCGCCGGGAGCCGGCTCGCGGCTCGCGCTCGGGGCCGCGGCGGCGGCCGCTTCGACGCTACTGGCGGCGCGGCTCGTGCCGGTCGAAAGGGTCGGTCCTCTGCTCCCTTACGCCGCCTATCGCAGCGCGCTGGCGGCGATCACTCTGAGCCGCCTGCGAAGATCGCAATCATGAGCGACGCCTACGCCGCTGCCGGCGTGGATACCGACCAATCTGACCTCGCCGTCGACGCGCTGGTTGACGTCCTGCGCACAATCGATCTCGGCCGCCCGTCGCGCTCAATTGTTCGCTCCGGCCATTACGCCAGCGTGCTCAAGGTCAGCGACGAACTGGGCTTGGCGATGTCGACCGACGGCGTCGGCTCGAAGCTCGTCCTCGCCGAGCAGGCCGACCGGCTCGAAACTGTCGGAATTGACTGCATCGCAATGAACGTCAACGACATCATCTGCGTCGGCGCCGAGCCGATCGCAATGCTCGACTATCTGGCCGTGGAGCAGGCCGACCCGACTGCGCTGGCACGGATCGGTGAAGGGCTGAAAGTCGGCGCTGAGCAGGCTGGGATTGAAATCCCCGGCGGCGAAGTTGCCGTCCTCCCGGAGCTGATTCGTGGCCACCCGTCACCGCACGGCTTCGATCTCTGCGGCACTGCGATCGGCACCGTCGTTCCCGACAAGATCATCCTTGGCGATGCGATCAAGCCCGGCGACGCGTTGATTGGGCTTCCCTCCAGCGGTGCCCACTCGAATGGCTACACGCTGGCTCGCCGCGTGCTCGTCGAGAACGGGCCGGGGCTCGACGCGACTCCGCAGCAGCTTGGCGGCGAGACGATTGCCGACGCACTTCTGGCACCAACGGTGATCTACGTCAAGGCAGTACTCGAACTGCTCGCCAGCGGCCTCGCGGTCCATGGGCTGGCGCACATCACCGGTGGCGGCCTTACGAACCTGCGGCGCCTTGCCCCGGGCCGCGTCGGCTACGCGATCGAAAGCCCGCTGCCGGTACCAGCGATCCTTGAGCTGATTGGCGAGCTTGGCAAGGTGCCAGAGGACGAGATGTGGGAAGTCTTCAACATGGGCTGCGGCCTGGTCGTCGTCGTCGACGAAGCCGACGTCGCCGGCGCCACTGCGATTCTGGCCTCCCACCACCCTGGTGCAGCGCGGGTCGGGACGGTGACCGATCGCGCTGACGAGACGCTCGGGCCCGGCGGAATTGTGGTGGGCGGGAACTGAACACACGCCCGATGAGCCGCTTCACGACCAACAGCAAACCGTTCACCAGCCACCCCGCTCGAAGCTAATGAGCTCACCGGTTGGCACGATCCTCGGCGGTCGCTACGAGATCGACGAGGTGATCGGTCGTGGCGGCATGTCGACCGTCTACCGCGCCCATGACCTAACGCTGGAGCGTTGGGTGGCAGTCAAGATCATGCACCGCGAGGTGGCGCGCGAGAGTGAGCAGCTCGAACGTTTCCGCCGCGAAGCCAAGTCGATCGCAAAGCTCTCCTCGCCCTACGTCGTCGGAGTGATCGATGCCGACGAACAGGATCAAACGCCTTACATCGTGCTCGAGTACGTCGAAGGTCAGACGCTCAAGCAGCGAATCCGAGACTTCAAGCGGCTCGACATCGCTGAGGCCGTGGCCTTTGCGATCGAGATCGCCCGCGGCCTCGAAGCCGCCCATGAGCGACAGATCGTCCACCGCGACGTCAAACCCCAAAACGTTCTGCTCGATGAGGACGGCGCCGCGCGCGTAACCGATTTTGGCATCGCCCGCCAGCTCAACGACGAGTCGCTGACGGCCGATGGCCGCGTGCTCGGAACAACCGATTATGTAAGCCCCGAACAGGCGCTCGGCCACGCGGTTACGCCACAGTCCGACCTCTATTCGCTCGGCGTCGTGCTGTTCGAAATGCTGACCGGGGATGTTCCTTTCCACGGCGAAAATCAGGTAGCCGTCGCGATGTGCCACGTTCGCGATGAACTCCCTGACGTGCAACAGCTGCGACCCGAGGTGTCGACAGTGCTGGCGACGGTCGTCGACACGGCGACGGCGAAGGATCTCGACGTTCGCTATCGCGATGCGCATGAGATGATCGCCGACCTCGAAGAGGCGCTGGCAGTCGAAACTGCCCGCAGCGGCCACATCACCGGCGAGGCAACCGCAGTCTTTGAATCGCTGCCGCGCGAAACGCGCCAGCGCGTCGCCGTAAAGATGTCGCACCCTTGGCGCTGGCTCGCGCTGATCGCTCTGGGAGCTGTGATCGTCGTCGGCGCCTTCGCCTACGTAGCCAGCACGGCCCAGCGCGGCACCGGCACCGACAACGCCCGTCCCGGCGACGGTTTGACGGCCGTCTCGCTCAGCGGCAGTTCAGCCCAGGCATACGACCCGGCCGGCGACAACGCCGAGCACGACGACGAGGCTGCCTTCGCCGTCGACCGCAGCCCGTCAACAATCTGGTCAACCGAGGATTATCTAAACGGCAACCTCGCAAAGCCGGGGCTGGGCCTCGTAATCGATGCCCGCCCGTCGCTGAAGGCTCGGGCGATCGACATCGTCAGCCCAACGCCGGGCTGGTCGGGCAGAATCCTCGCCGCCAGCGGCAGCGAGCTGCCGGCCTCGATAGATGATCCAGCTTGGACTGAGGTCGGCCAAGTGCCAAGTGCGACGGCCCGAACGCGAGTCCGCCTGACCACCGATGGCAAGGCCTACCGTTGGTATCTGATCTGGATCGAACGCTTCGCGCCCGGCCAGAGCACGGTTGAGATCAGCGAAGTCTTCCTCTACCGCTAGAAGCGGTAGCCGGCCTGTTCGCGGTAGCGCGCGAGCGCAATCTCCAGTAGTCGCCCGCAGAGCTCGGGGTACTCGATGCCGCTCTCCTGCCAGAGCCGCGCATAGACGCTGGTTGTCGTGAAGCCAGGCATCGTGTTCAGCTCATTGAGCAGGACCTCTTCACCGTCAACAAAGAAATCGGCCCGCGCAAGACCGCTGCAGTCGGCCTCGCTGAAAGCCCGCAGCGCGAGTTCGCCGACGCGCGCAGCGGCACTCTCGGAGATCCGCGCCGGGACGACGAGTTCCATGCCGCCGGGTGTGTACTTGGCCTCGTAGTCGTACCAACCGCCGGGAGATGCGCTGCGCAGAACGACGATCTCGCCGGCCACGCTTACCTGCGCCTGCTCGGCGCTGCCGAGGACTGAGCATTCAACCTCGATGCCGCCGCAAGCCGCTTCGACAATCACGCGCGGGTCATAAAGAAAGGCCTGCTCCAAAGCCGCGTGCAGCTCTGCGGCCTCCGCGACGCGGACAATCCCGACCGACGAGCCCAGCCGCGCCGGCTTGACAAAGAGAGGGAGGCCGAGCGCTTCAATCTGAGCGTCGAGGGCATCCCGATTGGTTTCGTAGCTGGAACGGGTAAGCGCGACGAAATCGACCTGCGCGATCTCAAGATGATCGAGCAGTTGCTTCAGAGCCAGCTTGTCGATGCAGACCGCCGAGGCTCGCACGCCGCTGCCAACGTAGGCGATGTCGAGCATCTCAAGCAGGCCTTGAATCGTTCCGTCCTCACCAAACGGGCCATGCAGAACGGGAAAGGCGACATCAGCGTCAAGCAGACCGTGGCCGGGGCGAAGCTCAAGCTCGTCCGCTCCGCAGAACCAGCGGCCTTCGGCGTCGATCTCAATCTCCCGCAGCTCGTGGCCAGCTCGGCGAACCCCGTCGGCAACTGCAGCGCCGCTGATCAGCGAGACCTCGCGTTCCGAAGATCGGCCTCCCGATATAACAGCGACGATCATCGGGGCCTGCCCCGCAAGCGAGCGCCACCGGCAGGCGGCGGCCGATAGCGTCCGACGCCGATCGTCACGGTCGAACCACTCGGGGCCGACCCGCCGGACGGGTTCTGCGAGACGACCGTGCCGTCTTGGCTCTCCTCGGAAACGTCGACTCGGTCAACGCTGACCGTGAAACCAGCACTTTGGATATCCGCGATTGCCGAGGCCTCATCTTCACCCACGGTATTGGGCACCTTGGTCGTCGCCTGCTTCTTGGCTACAACGAGGGCGATCGTTGCGCCCTTCGCGGCCTTCGTCCCGGCGCCGGGATCTTGGCGCAAGACGGTTCCCTCCGCAGAGCTCGATTCCTCCGTCGTAACGCTGACGCCAAAACCGGCGCCACGCAGCGTCGCGCGGGCGTCGTCGACGTTCTGTCCAACGACGGCCGGTACTTCAACCGTCTCTTTTCCGCTCGAGACGACGAGCGTCACGGTTGACCCTCGGTCTACCGGGGTGCCTTCCGGCGGCAGCGTTTCGATGCTGTCGCCGCTGGGCACGGTGTCGGATGACTGTTTGCGTATTCGCACCGTGAAGCCCGCGTTCTGAAGCTTTCGCTGCGCCTGCGAAGCCGACAGCCCGGCTACCGACGGCACGGCGACAGAGACGGGCCCGTCGGAGACGGTCAGCGTGATCGTTGAACCCTTGTCGGCCTGCTCGCCGCCGGGAGGATCTTGGCCGACAACCTGCCCTTTCGGCGAGTCTGATTTCTTGACGACGCTGTCGGTCTTAAAACCGGCTCGGGACAGGACTGCCTGCGCCGTTGACTCCTCACTTCCAACGACGCTCGGCACCGTCACTTGGTCGGGCTTCAGCAGCAGCAAGAGCAGCACCAGCAGCCCCACGGCGACGATCGCGCCGCCAGCGAAAAGCCACCAGCGGCGGCTTGGCCCCTCGTCCTCGTCATTACCGCGGTTGCTGTAACCGCCGGCAGCGGCTGCACCGGCGGCGCCAGCCGCAAGCGTCTGGCCGCTCATTCCAATTGCCGTCGATTCGCCAACACCAGCGGCGGCTGAGATCGGTGGCGCAGCGGCCGGCATCGTCCCGGCGCGGGCCTGCTCCAGCGCTTCCATGAACTCATCGGCGGTGGCAAAGCGCTGCCCGGGATCTTTCGCCAATGCGCGCATGATCACGGCCTGAAGCTGCGGGCTGATCGCAGGGTTTATCTCGCAAGGCGGGGTTGGAACTTCACTCACGTGCTTGAGCGCAATAGTTACTGCGCTCTCGCCGTCAAACGGCACCTGCCCGGTGACCATCTCGTAGAGAATCACTCCGATCGAATAGAGATCGGACTGTTCGCTAACCGAGTGGCCCTGTGCCTGCTCCGGCGATAGGTATTGGGCTGTGCCCATGATCGAACCGGTCTGCGTCATATCCGAGGCTCCGGCGCGGGCGATGCCGAAATCGGTGACGGTCGCCAATCCGTCGTCGTCAACAATCACGTTGTGCGGCTTGAAATCGCGGTGGATCACGTTGCGGCGGTGGGCAAAACGCGCGGCGCGCAGAATCTGCTCCGTCATATCGATCGCCCAGTCGGAATCGAGCGCGCCGTACTCGTTGATGATCGCCTTCAGCGTTCGGCCTTGGAGGTACTCCATCGCGATGTAGTAGGTGCCACCCCATTCGCCGCGGTCATAGACCGAAACGACGTGCTGGTGCTGAAGGCTGGCGGCGGCCGAAGCCTCGCGGCGAAAACGCTCGACAAACTCGGCGTCCTGCGCGAAGCGGCTGTAGAGCAGCTTGATCGCCACTTCGCGATCGAGCTGAAGGTCGGTCGCACAGTAGACGTCGGCCATACCGCCCGAGCCGAGAAGGTATTCGACGCGGTAGCGATCATCGATCATCGTGCCTGGCTCTACACCGGTGCTCATCGCAGCAACGACTCCATCACAGCCTTGGCAATTGGCGCGGCGTCAGTGCCGCCAAAACCGCCGACCGTCTTCTCAATCGTGACGGCGATTGCGACCTGCGGGTCGGATGCGGGGGCAAAAGCGATGAACCAGGGCTGCGAGATGTCGTTGATCACGTCGATCTCGGCGGTGCCGGTCTTACCAGCGACTTCGATTCCCGATAGCGCCGCCGCCGTGCCGGTTCCCTCCTGAACGACGCGCTGCATCATTGCCGTCAGCTTCGCGGCGCTCGCGGCGGACATGACACGCGAGAATCGCTGAGGCGTATTTTCGTAGGCGGTTCGACCCTCCGGATCGATCGTTCGCGTGGCGATCGCCGGTCGCATCAGGATTCCGCGATTGGCAACTGCGCTGGCGACCATCGCCATCTGCAGCGGCGTTGCGAGCAGCTTGTCCTGCCCGATCGAAGCGCGGCCGATGTCGACGCAGCTATCGGTCGGACTCACAAGCTCACGGTTTCCGTCAGGGGAGCAGTAGAGGCCACTGGCGAGCCGCTCACTGGCCGGTAGATCGACCGGCACAAGGCTGCCGAAACCAAAACGCTCCATGTAGCGACTCATTCGACGCTTTCCAATGCGCTCCCCCACCTGCGCCCAAACCGTATTGACCGATTGCGTCAGCGCCGTCGTCAGGTCAACCTCCCCGAAGCTCTGGCCGCCATCGTTGTTGAGCGGAACCCCCGAAATCGGGATCGCATTGTCGCCGTTTACGGTCGAGGTCGGCTCGTACAAGCCGCTGTCGATCGCGGCGGCGGCCGTCACAACCTTGAAGGTCGAGCCGGGCGGGTAGAGCCCCGCGGTTGTGCGGTTGAGCAGCGGCGCGCCGGGCGCTGAATTGAGCCTCGCCGTCTGCCGTGCGCTGCGCAGCACGTTCGGGTCGTAGCTGGGAATCGAGGCCATGACTTTGACGCGGCCGCTGCGCGGGTCGAGCGCGACGACGGCGCCCGCCCTGCCGGCCAGCTGGTCGAGCGCGATCTGCTGCGATTGCGGGTCGAGCGCGGTCTGCAGATCATTCCCTTCTTGGCGCTTGCCTTGGAGCTTGCGCAGCGTCCCTTCAAGCCCCGCCGTGCGGCCGGTTAGCTGACCGTTGTAGAAGCGCTCAAGACCGGCGGTTCCAGGGTTCAAGAACGAGTAGCCGACGGTCTGCGCGAAGAGCCCGTTCTCCGGGTAGCGACGTGCGTAGGTGCCGTCGCCGCGCCGGATCGAGCGAGCCAGAACAGTTCCCGTGTCGGCGACAATCAGCCCGCGCGCAATGCGCTGCTGGGCGAGCAGTTCGCGCTTGTTCTGAGGGTTGTCCTGCAGCGCAGCGCGGTCGATCACAGTCCAGCGAGTTGTGAAGTACGCGAGCAGCCCGAAGAGCACAAGCAGCACTGCGAAGACGCGGATAATCGGCTTGTTCATCGCCGCGCCTCACGCCTCGCGCGGTCCGAGATCAACAGCAGCAGCGCGACGATCACAAAGTTGGCGACGATCGACGAGCCGCCGTAAGAGACGAACGGAAGCGTCACGCCGGTAAGCGGAATCACCTTCGTGACGCCGCCGACGATCACGAAGACCTGCAGCGCGACGACTGTCGTCAGGCCGGTTGCCAGCAGCTTCGAGAACGAGTCGCGGGCCAGAACGGCGATCCGAAAGCCGCGCTCAATCAGCAGCACGTAAACCAGCAGCAGCGCAATTCCGCCGATCAGTCCAAGCTCGTTGACAATCACGGCGTAGATCAGGTCGGTCTGTGCCGCAGGCAAAATCGGGCTGTCACCGACGCTGATTAAGGCTTGGCCAAACCCCTCGCCCCAGAGGCCGCCATCGGCCTGGGCGAAGAGCGATTGGGCAATCTGGTAGCTACCGCCGATCTGCTCGTAGAGCTTTGGGTCAAACGGGTGTTGCCAAGCACTGATGCGGTCGCCAACATGGCCGACCGTGGTCGCAAAAAACCAAGCGCCGATAGCAAAGAGGCCGAAACCGACAACCGGAAAGATCAGACGATCGGTGGCGACGTAGAGCATCGCGAGAAAGCCACCGAAGAACATCAGCGACGAGCCAAGGTCGCGGATGAAGACCAGCATCAGCATCGCCAGCCCCCAGACCAGCAGCAGCGGGCCGATGTGCTTGAGCCGTGGAAGCGTGATGCCGAAGCGCTTGCGTGAAACCAGCAGCGCACGCGTATCGCGCAGGTAGCTGGCTAGGAAGATGATGATCCCGATCTTGGCGAACTCGGCCGGCTGAAACGAGACCGGGCCAAGGCTGATGCCAAGGTAGGCGCCGTTAGCTTGCTGCCCGATGCCCGGGACACGCGGAAGCAGCAGCAATACCAAGCTACCGGCAGCAATCAAGTACCGATATCGCTCGAGAACGCGGTAATCGCGCAGAAAGATGATCGTCGCTGCGAAGGCGATCAGGCCAATCACAAACCACTGAGCTTGGTCGCGCGCAAGCGTTTCGTTGAGGCGATAGATCACAACCAGCCCGATGCTCGCCAAGACGGCGATGATCGGCAGCAGATATGGATCGGCGTCCGGTAGACGGACGCGGATGATCAGGTGGGCGGCAAAGCAGAGTCCGAGGAAGATCGCGCCATAGGTAAGTGAAAGGTTGTCGAGCTGCGTCTGCTCCTGCAGGAAGACGGCACCAAAGCCGGCGACGATCAGCAGTGAGGCCGGCACCAACCCCAGTAGTTCGCGGTTACGCGCGTTCACGGAGCGCCGCTCCCGAGCCGCCCCAGTTCAAGCTGGCGGACGAGATCATCGGCGTCGCTGCGCGAGCGCAGGCTGTGCTCGGTGATTGTCGTGCGCTCGCTGACAGGCAGCTGCGAAAGGTTGATGCCGGAGATGTAATCCTCGCGATAGAGGTTGATCCCCAAGGGCAGTTCGTAGGGGATGCCTTGGTAGACGCTTACAAACCCCTCGCGGTCGGCGCCAACGAAATAGATCGCCTGCGAGGCGAAGTAGACCCCCGAAAGCAGCAACGCGGCAACGAAGAGCGCCAGCACAGTGCCAATTCCCGGCTTCCAGCGACGGCGGCGCTTGGCCGCAGGCGCACGCGGGTCGCGCGGCACGCGGCGCTCAACGCTGGCGGCGGCTGCCGTGGCGCCGACAGTTGCTTTCGCAACCGGGAGCTTGCCGATATCGAGGCCAACCTGAGTCGCCTCGATGTCGTTTGCGTCGGCGTCCCCGAGCACTTCGAGGCGCATCAGCACGACCGTGATGTTGTCGCGGCCACCGGCTTCGTTGGCGGCCGCAACCAGCGCGTGCGTGGTTGCCTTGAGCGGCTCATCGTGGGCGAGTACGTTCGCTATCTGATCGTCGCTGATCATCGTCGACAGTCCGTCGCTGCAAAGCAGAAGCAGGTCACCGTCACGCGCGCCGACCGTCTGCGCGTCGGGCTCAACAACCGACTCCGGCCCAAGCGCGCGCGTGATGATCGAGCGCTGCGGATGATCGAGCGCCTGTTCCTCCGTCAGCTGACCTTGCCTGACCATCTCCTCAACCAGCGAATGGTCATCGGTGAGGCGCTCGAGCGTGCCGTCGCGCCAGCGGTAACAGCGGCTGTCACCGACGTGTACGAGCGTCACATTATTTTCGCCGATGTATGCGGCAGTGACGGTGGTTCCCATTCCTGCACGCTCGTCATCGGCAACCGAAAGAGCGTGGATCTGCGAGTTGGCCTGGCGGACGCTTTCGCTCAGCCGCTGCTCGACGCTCTCGCCTTCGCCCAAGCCACCGGAGAGCACCTCGATCGCAGTGGCCGAGGCAACCTCACCGGCCTGCGCCCCGCCCATCCCATCAGCGACCGCGAAAAGCGGCGCGCGGGCCAAGAAGGCGTCCTCGTTTGCACGGCGCTGGCGGCCGGTGTCGGTCAGTTCGGCATGTTCGGCAACGCGCAGCATCAGGAATCAACGAACAGGAACTCGCTGTCACCGATCCGCACGCGGTCGCCTTGGTGCAGCGGTTGAGGGCCACTAACGGTCTCTTCGTTGAGGAAGGTGCCGTTGGTTGAACCAAGATCCTCAAGCACGACGCGGCCGCCCTGCAGCACCAGCCGGGCGTGAGCTGAGGAGGCGTAGGGGTCTTCGAGCCGAATCTCTGCCTGTTCGCCGCGGCCGAGTACGGCGCCGCCGGCAATCTCGTACTCCATTCCTGGTGTGTGGCCGGGCGCGCGTTCGACGACGAGTCTTGGATCTCCGGGTCCTGAAGGAGCGGCGCCAGCGGTGACGGCGCTGTGGATTCCAGTGGCGTCCGCCGGCGTCGGGCCGGCGACGCGCTGCTCGTCAGGGCGGCGCAGATCACGCAGCGTGCTGCGTACGACCCACGCCACAAAGAGAAAGAGGACCAGCAGGAAGGCGCCCTGAAGCACGATTGCCGTCGGCTGCAGCATCAGCGCGCCTCGAAACGGCCACTTACGGGCCCCAGCTTGATCTGATCACCATTGCTCAGTCGCAGCGAACCGGCGACGCGGCCGCCGTTGACGACGACGCCATTGGTCGAACCGAGGTCCTCAATAACCCAGCCCTCAACGTCGTCGCAAAGGATCTGCGCGTGTTGGCGCGAGACGTCAGCGTTCTCCAGCACCACGTCGCAGGAGCTGCTGCGGCCGATCACTGCCCCGGTCGGTGGGATCGTGAAACGCGTTCCCTCGGCCTCGAAGATTGCCCGTGCCGGCATCGCAGCCAGCGGTTCTCTCGCCTTGACCGCGGGCGGCGGGGTTACCGGTTCCGGCTCCTCGTCGGGGATCTGATCGAGCCTGATAACGCGGGTCTCAATGCCAAATTCGCCAAGGCCAAGCGCTTCATCGACGCCAAATTGAATTACCGGGCGGGAAACAAGCGTCAAGCGCTCCGCACGGGCATGCTCAAGCAAGTGGCCGGCGAGTTCGTCAGCGACCTCATCCTCGACGCCCTCGTATCGGACGCGGTCCTCAGGCGAAAGCCAGATCACGTAATCGTTTGGGGCGTAAGTGCGTGAGAGAGAAACCTTGACGTTCTGATCCATCTCGCGCGTTAGCCGGCGAGAGATCTCAACCGGGCCGACTTCGCTGCGAAAGACGCGGCCGAAAGTGCCCTCGACGAGGCCGCTCAGTCGCTGCTCGAGATTACGTAGAACGCTCATAGTTGGTGGCTCTTTGCCGCGGGACCGTAAGCGCCGATGATACGGCCTTCCCTACTCGCCTGACCATGCTACGGACTGGACCTGCCGCTGCGCTTGGGCGCTAGCTTCTCAGCGGTTTTCGCGGACTGTCGCCGACGCCAAAGCGAGCAGCGCGGCTAGCGCTCCGCCTGCGACGAGAACGCCGCTCTGCGGCATCTGAAGCGGCCAGTTCAGCGCGCCCGCAAGGATGACGCTCGCCGCGCAGAGCGCGGCGGCCCAGGCGACCGCAGCCGCAAGCTGCACCACAACAAGGCGACTGGCAGTGATTGACGGCAGGATCCAAGCGGCCACGGCCCATACGAGCGCGACGAGTGGAACGCCATGAATAATGATCTCGATCACTACGTCGCCTCCGGCCGCAGCCGAACCGGCCCAACCAGCCTTCAGTGGAAGGTCACCGAAGAGCAGGCGGCTATTCGCGATCGGCTCGGCCAGCGCCAACCACCAGAAGCCAAGGCCAGCGAGAGCAGCGCGCTGTTTAGCGCCGGCACTGAAGCCGGCGAGCGCAGGGAAGGCGAGCGCCAAACTGACAAGTCCGAGCAGCGGCGCTAAAAACGGAACCAGCCAGATGCTCGGATCGCGCGGCATCAGCAGTACCGCCGGAAGCAGCGCCGCCCAGAGCAGGACGGCCCAGCCTGGAAGGCCGGAGGCAAGGAAGAATGCGGTCAGCGCGCCAGCAACGAGCAACGCGCCAATCCGTGGCAGCAGAGCCGCGGCCAGCACGGCACAGAGAGCGGTCCACAGCAGCGGCAGGTTTGGGGCGGCGGCGATCGGTTCGAGTGCGAGCATCGACGCGACAACCAAAGCCGCAGCTGCCACCGCGCCGATCAACCTTTGCGGAACTGAAACCGAGCGGTCGAACGCCGCTTGCTCCGGATCTTCGAGCAGGTCCTCGTGCTCATAGCCCTCAATCACCGCCGCGTCGACGGCGCCGGCCGTTGTGTCGGTCTGCGGAAGTCCGTCGATCAGAGCCTCGCGCAGCTCCGCCAAGCTGCCCCGGTCGAGCTCCTCCGGCTGTACCGCCCAGTCGATCGCATCACAGATCTGCTCCGCCAGCTCCGGCCGCAGCCGGCTCAACGGCGGCAGCCGCGTCCCAACCCGGCGCGCCGTCGCCGCCGCACCGGGGGCACGGACTGGGTTGACGCCACTGAAGGCTTCGTAGAGAACGAGCGCCAACGAGTAAAGGTCGCTCTGGCCGCTGACCGGGCTTCCGTCGGCCTGCTCGGGCGCCATGTAGGCGAGCGTGCCAACAACGTCACCGGTGCGCGTCAGCGCATCATCTCCGGCGATCAATGCGATCCCGAAGTCGGTCAGCTTGACGATCCCAGCCTCACCATCAGGGTGGTCGGGAATGATCACGTTTGCCGGTTTGATGTCTCGGTGGATAACGCCGCGCGTGTGGGCATGGCTGAGCGCGTCGCAAAGCGCGATGCCTATACGCGCAACGTCACGGTCGGAGAGCTCGCCCGCTACCAGCCGCTCCCGCAGCGTCTTGCCACGAACCAGCTCGGAGACGAGGTAGACCGCTTCAGCGTCGCGGCCGGCTTCGTGGAGGGCGACGATCCCAGGATGGTTGAGCCGCGCAGCGGCGATCGCCTCGCGCTCGGCACGGGCCGCCATTTCCGGATCGTGAGCTTCGATCCGTTTAACGGCGACGACGCGGTCCAGCCTTTCATCAAGTGCAAGCCAGACGACACCGAAGGCGCCGGCGCCAAGGCGGCGCATCAAGCGGTAGCGCTCAAGCACGACCGTCGCCGAAGCCTCGCTCTGAGGCGGCGGATCAAACTGGATGATCGTTCTGTCGGCGGTGCTCACTAGCTCCTACATTCTGCGCTATTGACGGGCTGCCTGCTCCAGTAGCGAAGCGAAGAATTTGCGAGCAAACTTGCATTGCGGCCGATTTTCGGGTTTCGTCGTCATACTTTGCACCTGCGGCCTTCCAATGCCGCCTTTCCAACGTGTCTTTCTTCGACGACGATCCAACTCAAGTCAGTTCCGCCCCTCGGCGCCCGGCCGAGCCGCGCCGTCCTGCAACGCCCGCAGGCGACACCCCTCCAGGCGACCGCCAGACGCTGCGCACGCGCCAAGCGATCGCGATCGGCGTCGGCGTAATCCTGCTGCTGATCATCATCTTTGGCGTCAAGGGCTGCCTCGACAGCGCCAGCGAGAGCGCGCTCAAGGACTACAACCGCAACGTTGCCGCGATCGTCTCCGACTCCGACAACCAAGTGATGGCCCCATTCTTCAAGCTGCTCGGCGGCGGCACCGCTGGCGGCGCCGGCGGTGATCTGCAAGTTCAGATCAACCAGATCCGCCTTGCCGCCGAGGAAGACGGCAAGCGCGCCGACGAACTTGACGTGCCAAGTGAAATGCGTGACGCGCAGCAGAACCTCGCCCTGACGCTCAACCTGCGCTCCGGCGCACTGACGAAGATCGCTGAGCTGCTGCCGAAGGCGCAGGGAACAGGCCAGGCCGCTGAGACGGCAACCGACGAGATCGCCGGTCAGATGCAGGCCTTCCTCGCCTCCGACGTCGTTTATTCACAGCGCACCGCCCCGCTGATCAAGCAGGCGCTCGACAGCGCTGGCATCACCGGACAGACGATCGAGCAGAGCCAGTCGCTGCCTGGCTACACATGGCTTGCACCGAGCACAATCGCAGCAGCGATCGGCGGCCAAGCCGGCGCCGGAACGACAACCGGCGCCGTCGCACCAGGCCTCCACGGCCATGCGATTAACAGCACGACTATCGCCGGCACCGAGCTTCAGCCTTCACCGGCAGCCAACAAGGTTTCGGCGACGCCGCCGGTTGCCGTCACCGTCAAGCTGCTCAACGGCGGGGAAAACGACGAGAAGAACGTCACCGTGACGGTCACGCTAACTGCGCCAGGCGCAAAGCCGGTAACCGCGAAGAAGGTAGTCAATCAGACGACCGCCGGTTCCGAGACCGATGTAGCGATCGCACTCCCTTCGGTTCCTGCCTCTGGCACGGCGGCCACTTTGACGGTCAAGGTCGACCCTGTTCCGGGCGAGACCGGTACCGACAACAACGAAGCGACCTACACGGTTCTCTTCTCCGGCGGTTGATAGCCCCTCGCGGGACTATCCTCTGCGCAGCGTGACTTCACTAGACAGCAGCGCGGGATCAATTGCAGTAATCGCCGCCGTCATCGCAGTGGTTGCCTTGGTCGCTGTGATCATCGCGCTCAGCAAGCTGCGCAGCTTGCGCCGCGATCAGAAGCTCGTGATCGGCGATAGTGAGCGCGACATCACCGCCCACGCCGCCGACCTCGAGCGCCAGTTTGTGATCCTCCACGATCACCTGCTCGACATAGCGACGCGGCTCGACGGGCGGGTTGCCGCTGCCGAAAACAGGCTCGATGGCGCGATCAGCCACCGCGCCGTAGTTCGCTATGACGCCTACAACGAGCTATCAGGCCACCAGTCGGTCTCAATTGCTTTGCTCGATGCTCACCGTTCTGGGGTTGTTATCTCGTCAATTCAGCACCGCGACCAGACACGCTTCTACGTGAGGCAGGTTGAGCGCGGCAAGGGGACCGTCGAACTCTCTCCCGAGGAGCAGCAGGCGGTTGATGGCGCGATCGCCGGTGAGCTCCTCGACATGGCCGAAGGCGTCTGATGCGCGTCGGCTACCTCGGCCCCGCGGGAACCTTCAGCCAGCAGGCGCTGAACGAATCGCTCCAGCTCGCCGGCCTCGGCGACGACGCTGAGCGAGTTCCCTTGGCAACCGCCCACGATGTCGTAAGCGCAGTTCAAGACGGACTCGTCGACCGCGCGATTGTGCCGATCGAAAATTCCGTAGAAGGCGGCGTCAACGAGGTAATCGACGCGCTCGTCCATGATGCCCCCGACGTAGCGATCATCGGTGAGTACGTTCTCGCGATCAATCCCTGCCTGATTGTCCGCGAGGGCACTGCTCTGAGCGAAATAGCGACTGTCTATTCGCACCCGCAGCCCTTGGCGCAGTGCGCGTCGTACCTGCGCCGTGAGCTCCCTGACGCCTCACTGCAGCCGAGCAACTCAACGGCGGCGGCGGTTGCGCAGGTCCTTGCCAGCGATCAGCCGGTCGCTGCGCTCGCCAGCCCAGCGGCGGCGGAACAGAACGGCGCGGTTGTGATCGCCGAGTCGGTCGCCGACCATGAACTACTCGCAACCCGCTTCATCTGGCTCTCACGAGATCCGCTCGACGCGACGGCTCAGGAGCAGGCGGGAAAGAGCGCAATTCTCTTCTCCGGCGCTGGCGACGGGGCACCGGGGTGGCTGCTCGATTGCCTCTCCGAGTTCGCCAACCGTTCGGTCAACTTGACGCGGATTGAATCACGGCCGGCGCGGCTTGAGCTCGGCCAATACATCTTCTTGATCGACATCGACGGTCGCGTCGACGTGCCCGGGCCAGCGGCCGACGCTCTTGCTGGACTTGCAGCTCATTGCGAGCAGGTTCGAGTGCTCGGCAGCTACGCGGTCTAGCAGCAGCGCTCCAACCAGCGGCGGGCCGTCGGCTGCGCGGTTAGACTCGCGATCGAGCGAGATGAAGACGCTGAACGGATCAGCCCCTCTGGAGTTGGCGCCGCAGATCGCGCGTCAGAGGCCGCTGCGCGATGTTGGCCGCGTCCTTGTTCTAAATGCGACCTACGAGCCGATCAATGTCTGTTCAGTCCGCCGCGCTGCCGTGCTGCTGCTGAAGGAGAAGGCCGACATGGTCGAGCGCAGTGGCAGTGCGCTGCGCTCTGAGCGCCGCGTGCTCGAGCGGCCAATCGTAATCAAGCTGCGCGTCTACGCCAACGTGCCACGCGACAGTTCAAAGCGAAAGATCACGCGCCGCGCCGTATTCGCTCGTGACGGCTGGGCTTGCCAGTACTGCGGCACTCGCTCCAACCTGACCGTCGACCATGTGATCCCGCGCTCGAAGGGCGGCCTCTCGACTTGGGAGAACATCGTCGCCTCCTGCGCGCCCTGCAACCGGCGCAAGGCCGACCGTCTGCCAGCCCAGATCAACATGCACCCACGCAAGGCGCCGCGCGTTCCCAGCCCGCACATATTCATCACCGTGGCGGCCCAGAAGATCCCGGCAGCGTGGCTCCCGTGGCTCCCCGCTGAAGCCGCTTAACCGCCGTCCCGGAGTCGTGGTAACTTTCGCGCTACCAGAGAAAGGGGGTGGTCCAAATCGACAGACCAATGTTTTTCGGGACCCTGGAGGTGACCGGCCGCTAGCGCGGTTGGCTGGACCCGCTAAGCGGAAATCCAATCCGGGACACCGTTGACCGATTCGCC
>CAJBIG010000070.1 GCA_903953065.1 uncultured Solirubrobacterales bacterium | reverse complement strand
GTCGAAGCCAGCGCCGGCTTGGCTGCGGCGTCCATCACGCGCTTCGAGAGACCGACGGCAATCGGCGCGCAGGCGAGCAGTTCAGCAACCAGTTGATCGGTGGTGGCATCGAGCTCTTCAGCCGGCGCTACGCGATTGGCGAGCCCGATCCGTTCGGCCTCGGTTCCGTTGATCATCTTCGAGGCCATAACCATCTCCTTGGCGCGGCCAATACCGACCAGCGCCGGCAGTCGTGATGAGCCACCGACGTCGGGGATCAACCCGACGCGCGTTTCGGGCAGCCCGACGATTGCGCTGTCGGCGATGGTCCTCAGGTCGCAGGCCAGTGCCAATTCCAGTGCGCCGCCGATGCAGGCGCCGTGGATCTGCGCGATCGTCGGCTTCGTCATCTCTTCCAAGAGGTTCCAGCTTTCGATCATCGGACGACGGAAGCCGCGCAGCTGCGAAGGGTCGTCGACCAGCGGAACGAAGCTGGCAAAGTCAACGCCGGAAGAGAACATTGCGCCTTCTCCGCGTAGGACGACAACCCGCACTTCCGGGTCATTCGCCGCGTACTCAATTGCTTCGCCGAGGGCGAGGATCATTTCGGCGTTCATCGCGTTGCGCTTCTCAGGGCGGTTGAGAATCAAGTGGCGGACCGCGCCGCGGTCCTCGGTGATGACGATCTGCATCGGAGCCTTTCTGATCGAGGAGATCTACCGATGATGACGGCTTGCGCCGCGGGCTGCCGTGAAGCTAGGAGGCGTCGGACTGAACAGGAGCGGGAGCTTCAGTTTGCTGCTGCGCTTCCTGCTCGTAGTACTGCTCGGCCTCATCCTCTGACGGCGATTGCATGTCGAGCGCGTTCGTCGCCCTGTCGAGCAGGCTCAGCTCTTCCGGCTCCTGCTCGGTGACGGCCGCTTTTGCGGTCGGCTCGCGGGTCGTACCGATGGCGGGGTCATGGCCCAGCAGCATCTGAACGGCAAGGAGCACAAAGACGGCAGCGAAGAGCGCTGCCGAGGCCTTGATTGCCGTGAAGGTGCCCTTTAGTCGGCCAGAGTTCATGATTATTTGAAGCTATCGAGCCGCTCTGAAGCTTTCCTGAGACAGGAAAACTTGCAGCTACGGGTAGACCTGATCCCCAGTGGCGCTGTCGGTAACGATGATTGCGACAGACGGGCAGGCCTCGGCGGCGGCGAGAATCAGATCGTCGGGGCCGGTGCCGATTACCTCGGCTACCTGGCCGTTAAGAACAAAGACCTGCGGCGCTACTTCGACGCAATCACCGTGCGCGGCGCATCCGACTTCGTCGATCGTTGGGACTAGGGTCATGCTGCCTCCTTGGCTGGTTGGGTTGAAGCGTGCTCGGTGAGCAGCTTGCGCAGCCGCGGAATTTCGCGCGGCTGACCTACAGCGAGCGCGGCGACGGGAACTCCGTCGCGGCTCACTACGGCGTGGAAATCACGTTCGCCAGGGCTGCCCTCGAACACAATCTCGTCGTTCGCCGCCGGCTGCCCCAGTCCTTGCAGGCGAACGCCGTGAACGTCGCTCCACCATCCTGTGAATGGGACCGGAGCCGGTCCCTGGCCGAGAATTGCGTGGGCGACGGCCTTGCCCTGGTGGGCGGCAAGCTCCCAGTGGTCGCCACCGGCTACATCGCCGGCGCCGTGGATATCCGGGCGAGCCGTCAGAAGCCCAATCCCGTCAGGCAGCCAATCGCTGTTGGGGATCACGCCGATCGCAACGAGCATCTCATCCAGCTCAACGCGGGAGCCGTCATCAAGGAGAAGCGCTTCTAGCCGGTCGCCGTCTCCGATCAGCTCGGCTACGCGAGCGCCAAGCTTCACTTCAACGCCCTCTTCGCGCTGGAGATCAACAAGCCACTGCGCCATCTCCGGGTGGAGCGCACGCGCAAGCGGCAGAGGTTCAGCTTCGATCAGAGTGACTTCGGCGCCGTGGCCGATCGCCGTGGCCGCGACCTCCTGGCCGATCAAGCCGGCGCCGAGTACGACGAGGCGCTTTCCAGGCCGGAGCACATCACGCAGGCGGATCGCGTCGTCGAGCGTGCGCAAGGAGTGGATGTTTTCGTATTGCTCGCTGCCAGGAAGCTGCCGGGCCCGGCTGCCGGTGGCGATCACAAGATGCTCGTAATCGACCTGAGCGCCCGATTCGAGCAGCAGCTTGCGCCGCTCAACGTCGAGGCCGGCTGCGCCGTCGCCGAGCAGCAGCTCAATTCCTTGCTCTTCGTACCAATCAGCGGAGCGAAAGGAGATTTCGGTCTGTTCCTTCTCGCCGGCGAGCAAGGCCTTCGAGAGCGGCGGCCTGTCGTAAGGCGGGTGAGCTTCGTTGCTGACGATCGTGATCGCACCGCCGTAGCCACCTTGGCGCAGCGCTTCGGCGCAGCGCTGGCCTGAGAGGCCTCCACCAGCGATTACGACGCCAGCGCTCATCGCTGCGACCCCGCCGACTCCGGCGCGGGTTGCGCGGGGCGCACGCGG
Organism: uncultured Solirubrobacterales bacterium; assembly: GCA_903953065.1. GTDB lineage: Bacteria > Actinomycetota > Thermoleophilia > Solirubrobacterales > Solirubrobacteraceae > F1-60-MAGs163. Next base: position 505 of record CAJBIG010000070.1, on the reverse strand, counting down.
GGTGCAGGCTTCGGGTCACCGGGCAGGACGCGGCGCAGGAAGAGGAAGACGATCGGGATGCCTGTGGCGAGCAGGATTACGCGCATCCAGATCTGGCTTGCGTCGGTTCCGGCGCCGAGCGTGTGAATTACGGCAAGCGCCCAGACGAGGATCGTGGCGCGATGGATCGTGCGCCAGCGCCGCGCGCCGAACCAGCGGCGCGCGTAGAAGCTGAGGCCAAGGAACGCGGCGGCCCAGCCGGCGATGATGCCGAGGCCCGTGTAGAACGGGCGGTAGTCGATCGTGAACGGAATCGCGATCTGAGAGATCGTTGGGTGCAGGTACGAATCGCCCAGCAGCGTGATGCCGTGGATCGCGATTGCTATCAGGCCGGCGAGCGCGGTTGATTCGTGAACCGCCAGCAGCTGGCGCTTGGCGCCAGGCTTGCGCGGCAGCCCGTTGGCCATCATCAGGCCGATGATCACCGAGATCGAGATCGCGAGCAGGGCGACAATCCCCGAAGAGC
>CAJBIG010000069.1 GCA_903953065.1 uncultured Solirubrobacterales bacterium | reverse complement strand
CGCGGCGGCTCGGACACGACCGCGGTTGCGTTGGCTGCTGCGCTTGGTGCCGAAGAGTGCGAGATCTACACCGACGTAGCCGGCGTCTTCAGCGCCGATCCAAGAATCGTTCCCGACGCGCGCAAGCTGTCGGTCGTCTCCTCTGAGGAGATGCTTGAAATGTCATCGTCAGGAGCAGGCGTGCTGCAGCTTCGCAGCGTTGAGTACGCCCGCAACCATGGCGTCCGTATCCACTGCAGGTCGAGCTTTGAGGACGGTCCCGGTACCGTTGTCCTCGCGGAGAATCAGAGAATGGAACATCCACTAATCACAGCCGTAACTCACTCAACCGACGAGGCTCGCGTCACGGTCATCGGCGTGCCCGATACCCCCGGCGCCGCCGGTCAGATTGCGACCGCGCTGGCAGGCGCGCACGTCAACGTCGACATGATCATCCAGAACGAGCCGGTCTCGAAGGACACGCGCGCCGACATGTCATTCACAGTCCCGCGCGACGACCTGCGCGCCGCGCACGAGGCGCTTGACCGTCTAAAGGGCGAGATGGGGATCGGCGACATCGCCACTGATCAAGAGATGGGCAAGGTTTCCGTGATCGGAGCGGGGATGAAGTCGCACCCGGGCGTCGCTGCGAAGGTCTTCAGCGTGCTCGGAGGCGAGGGGATCAATATCGAGATGATCTCAACCTCGCCGATCAAGATTTCCTGCGTGATCGCTGGTGACCGGGTTGAAGACGCCGTGCGCGCGCTTCACAGCGCTTTCGAACTGAGCGGCGAGGACACGATCCGCGCTGAAGAGCCGTTCGGACTACCACCGTCATGAGGATCGCCGTCGTTGGCGCCACCGGCGCCGTCGGGCGCCTGCTGCTGGCGATGCTCAGCGAGCGCGACGTAAAAGCCGATGAGGTAGTTCCGTTTGCCAGCGCACGCTCGGCCGGGAGCATGCTCGATGGCTACGGAGAGGTTCAGCCGCTGAGCGCCGAGACGATCGCCGACTTTGACCTAGCGCTCTTCTCGGCAGGTGGCTCGACCTCACGTGAGTGGGCACCAAAGTTCGCCGCCGCGGGCGCGCTCGTCGTCGACAACTCTTCGGCCTGGCGGATGGATGACGCGGTGCCGCTCGTCGTCAGCGAGGTCAACCCCGACGCGATCGCCGAGGCGTCGAAAGGGATCGTCGCCAACCCGAACTGCACGACGATGGTCGCAATGCTGCCGCTCAAAGCGCTCCACGACCAGTTTGGCCTTACCGCGATCGTTGCCACCAGTTACCAAGCCGCAGGAGGCGCCGGGCGCAGCGGCATCGACGAGCTGGCGGCGCAGGTTCCGGTGCTGCATGAAGACGTCGACCTTCTCGTGAGCGATGGCGAGAAGGCGGCTCGCAAGGTCACGCCCGAGGTGCACGCCAATACGCTCGCTTACAACGTCGTGCCGATGCTCGGTGCGCTTGAGGAGAACGGCTACACCGACGAAGAGATGAAGCTGCAGAACGAGAGCCGCAAGATTCTCGATCTGCCCGGCCTGAAGGTCAGCCCGACCTGCGTGCGCGTTCCGGTGATGGTTGGCCACGCGATAGAGATTCGCGCCAGCTTCGAGCGCGAGGTCGAGCTCGCCGCCGCACTCGGCGCTCTTGCCGCGTTCCCGAACCTAGTCGTAGAAGAGGCGCCGACGCCGCTCGAGTGGGCCGGGCGCGACGAGGTGGCCGTCGGCCGCGTGCGCTCCGACCTCGATGATCCAAAGAGCATCAACTTCTTCGTAGTCGGCGACAACTTGCGCAAGGGCGCAGCGCTCAACACCGTGCAGATCGCCGAGCTGGCGATCGACCGCCGTCTCGTCGGTTAGCGGCTGCTACCAGCCGCCGACGCCACCGACAACCGCCTGCGACCAGTCGATCACTGAGGTCGGCTTGACGATGTGGTGCTGCAGGCCGAGCTCCTTCGGCGAGACGCCGAGCGCCAAACCGACGAGCTGCGGAAGGTGAAGGACCGGCATGTTCAGTTCGCGGCCAACCTGCTTGGCGGCCATCGGCTGCTGCAGGTCAAGGTTGAGGTGGCAGAGCGGGCAGGGCGTGACGAGGCAGTCGGCCTCTGCGTCAACGGCGTCGCCGAGGTGGCGGCCGGCCTGCTCCAGCGAAGCTTCCTTGTTCATCGTGATGATTGGGAAGCCGCAGCACTTGTGGGAGCCGGCGTAGTCGATCACGGTGCCGCCGAGCGCTTCGATCACCTGGCCGAGGTACTCGTCGCGCGGCTGCGCGGCGTTGATGTCAAGCCGGTCGGTAGGGCGGACGATGTAGCAGCCATAGAACGGGCCGACGCGCAGATCGGTGAGCGGCTGCTTGACCAGCGTCTTCAGCTTGTCGAGGCCGATGTCCTCAACGAGCACCCAGAGGAAGTTCTTGTTGATGATTCCGTCCTGATACTCGAGCCCCTCATCGGAGAGCGTCTCGTTTACCTGCGCGCGGTACTCGGCGCTGGCGTCAAGGCGCTGCTGGCATTCACTCTGAGCGCCCTGGCAGGTAGAGCAGATATTCATCATCAGGTCGGCGCCCTGCGTGATCTCCTGCTGAGCAAGAGCGAAGGTGCGGGCGTTGAGCGTGTCGGCGAGCTCTTGGCTGTGCTCGGCGATCACGCCGGCGCCGCAGCAGCTCGCGCGGTCCAGTTCAACCAGTTCGATGTTCAGCATCGGCGCAACGGCGGCCATAGAGCCGTGCAGTTCAGCGGTGAAACCGCGGCTTACGCAGCCGGGCCAGTAGGCAACTTTCATGATTCCCTTTCCTTCGCTTATGCGCTCGAGCCTTCGGTGCCATCGGGGGCGACCCCGGCTGGCTCGGCAGCTTCGATCGCCTCGGCGACCTCTGCCGTTCCTTCATTGTCGGCATCGGTACCGCTGATGTAGAGATTGAACTCGTTGCGCTCGTCGCGCCCTTCGACGACTTCGAAGATCCTCTTGACGCCGTCGGGCGCCTTGTGCGGGTGCAGCAGCGCCTTGCCTGGCGTCATCTTCCTTCGCAGCAGGGCGGTCATGACGATCGGCAGGCTGGAGATCAGCTCCGGTACCGCCCGCGGGTGGAACTTGCCGCCGTACGAATCGGGCAGCAGGTCGGCCTCGTGGAGGATGCCGTTCTTCTCGATGTTGTTGACGAAAGCCATCTCGTGGCGCTCGCCGTTGTTGCGGTCCTTGATGTGGAAGTCGTTTCCGGCGATCCGGCGCAGCCTCATGATCTGGTTCATCGGAGCGACGCCCTTGGGGCATGCCTCGATGCACTTGAAGCAGTGCGTGCAGTCGTAGATTCCGTGCTTGTCTTCGCCAAGATCTTTCAGCCGCTGCTCGTGGGCGGCGTCGCGAGGGTCTCCAACGAAGCGGTAAGTCTTGGCCAGCGCCGCCGGGCCGACGAATAGCGGGTCGACTTCCATCGACAGGCAGTCGGATACGCAGGCACCGCACTGGATGCAGGCCATCGACTGGGTGACGTCAATCATCGATTCACGCGAGACGATGTATTCGCGCTCCGGCACCGGCTCTTTGCCGATCAGCCATGGCGTGACTCGCTGGATCTTCTTCCAGTGGACGGCGTCCATGTCGACGATCAAGTCCTTGATGATCGGCATGTTGCCCATCGGCTCAACTTCGATCACGCCGTCTTCACCGGCGCTGGCGAGCGCATCGTCAAGGTGGGTGTGGCAGGCGAGGCCGGGCTTGCCGTTGACGCGCACGCCGCAGGAGCCACAGATTGCCGAGCGGCATGAGCAGCGGACACCGATCGAGCCATCGTTCTCGTTGCGGGCCTGAAGGATTCCTTCGAGCACGGAGCGGTGTGGCTCAAGTTCGACGGTGTGCTCGTCCCAGTAGGGAGCAGCGCCTGTCTCGGGGTCGTAGCGGCGGATCTTGAGCTTGAATTCGGCCATTGTTCTTTCCTAATCCAGGTCTTAGTAGGTTCGGGCTTCTGGCTGCCAGTCGGTAATCGTGACCTCAGAGTAAGAGATCGTTGGCTCGTCGCCGCCGTTGCGCGAAACGTCGATGTGCTTGAGCCACTCAGCATCATTGCGCTCGGGGAAGTCGGTACGGAACTGGGCGCCGCGCGATTCCTTGCGCTCCAATGAAGCGACGACGATTGCCTCCGAGCAGTCGAGCATGTAATCGAGCTCGATCGCGCCGAGGACATCCTGGTTGAAGACTGCGCCCTTGTCGTCAACGTAGGCCGTCTTCGCCTCTTCCTTCAGTCGACGGATGATCTCGTGAGCGCTCTGCAGGCCTGCCTCGTCGCGGTAGACGGCTGCGTAGCGGTTCATCGTCGTACCGAGCTCATGCTTGATCTCGGAGACGCGGCGGCCGCTCTTGGGGCGAGCGAGGATTTCGGCGATCATCTCGCGGTCCTTGCCCAGTTGCTCGTCAGAGACGGTTGGCATATTCATCGCTAGCGCGCGCTCGGCGGCGTGCTCGCCGGAGCGGCGGCCGAAGATCAAAGTGTCGAGCAGCGAGTTGGCGCCGAGTCGGTTGCCGCCGTGGACCGAGACGCAGGCAACTTCGCCGGCCGCGTAAAGGCCGGGCAGCGGTGTCGCGCCATTGATGTCGGTCTTGACGCCACCCATGATGTAGTGCAT
>CAJBIG010000068.1 GCA_903953065.1 uncultured Solirubrobacterales bacterium | reverse complement strand
TCAGCGCCGAGGGCGTGGTCGAATCGAAGCCGATCAAGGGAACCTCCGAGCGCAGCCCGGACGCCGCCGAAGATGCCCGCCGAGCCGAGGCGCTCCAGGCCGATGAGAAGTCGCGCGCCGAGAATCTGATGATCGCCGACCTTGTTCGCAATGACCTTGGCCGCGTCTGTGAGCTCGGCAGCGTCCACGTTCCCGCACTTATGGTCGTTGAGCGCTACGCAACGGTACATCAGCTCGTTTCAATAATCCGTGGGCAGCTTCGCGAAGGGAAGAGTGCGCTCGACGCCGCATGCGCCTGCTTCCCTGCCGGTTCGATGACCGGCGCGCCGAAGCTGCGCACGCTCGAGATCATCGACCGGCTTGAGGACCGCCCGCGCGGCATCTACTCCGGCGCGCTCGGCTATCTCTCGGTCAACGGCAGCGCCGACCTCAGCGTCGTGATCCGCACAATCGTCGCTACGCCGGAGGGCCTGTCGATTGGAGCCGGTGGCGCGATCGTCGCTGCCTCCGACCCCGAGGCCGAGTACGAGGAGATGCTGCTGAAGGCGCGGCCGCTGGTTGAGGCGTCGGGCGGAATAATTGGCTCGACGGCGCCGATCGCCTCCGCTCAGTGAGCACGCTATACCGCTGGAACGGTGAGTGGGAAGAGTCGGAGCGCCCAGCCGGGGCGGTTGCTGTCGCAGATTCATGGTTGCTTGAGGAGGCCCGCACGACGCGGCTCGATCTCCACCGTGAGCGCTTTCTCTCGAGCGCGGCCGAGCTCGGTGGTGTCGGCGAACTCGAGCCCGCGTGGGATGCGCTCGCCGCGCTGATGCCGCAGTCCGGGCGCTGGTTCCCTCGCATCAACCTGCTAGCGGACGGTCAACTGACCTTTGCGCTGCGGCCCGCCCCACAGCGCGCCTCCAGCGTCGTTGCGTGGCTGGTGGATCAACCCGACCCTCGCGTGCTGCCGCGGCGCAAGGGCCCGGAGCTTGAGCTGCTCGATGAGCTGCGCGGGCAGGCCCGTGAGCATGGCGCCGGCGAGGCCGTGCTGAGCGACAGCGAGGGCCTACTGCTCGAGGGTGCCTACTCAAGCCTGCTTTGGTGGGAAGGGGAAACGCTGTGCGCCGTTCCCGACGACGCGCCGGTTCTTCCTGGGATAACACGACGTCTCTTGCTCGAGATCGCTGTCGAGGACGGCACCAATGTGCGTTACAAGCACCCGGCGCCTAGGGAGCTCGATGGCTGCGAGGTCTGGCTCGTCGGTTCGCTGCACGGGATCCGCGCTGTCAGCCAGTGGGCAGGCGAAGGGCTACAGGCGGGCGCCGCGACACGCGCCCCCGCCTGGCAGCAGCGTTTGGATCAGCTCCAGGGATAAGGGCTGTTCGACACCGGGTGCAGCTCGCCGGTTGAGAAGCGCTCGTAACTGAACGGCGCGAGCAGCGTCGAGTGTTCCCCTACGAGCGTGCTCGCAATCTCGCGGCCTACGGCGAGCATCTTGTAGCCGTGGTTTGAGTCGGCGGCGACGAAGACGTTCGGCGCCATCCGGTCAAAGACCGGGAAGTTGTCAACAGTGAAGGCGCCGACGCCGCCGGAGCGAGTGTCGATGAACTTCGAGCTCGTTCCCTCGAAGCGCTCCATGCAGTGCGAAAGCGAAGCCGCCCACATGTGGCCGAAATCATCGTCGACGGTGCCGGTGGGGTATGGATCAACCTCGAACTCGTTGCCGAGTTGGATCGGTGCGGCGCCACCCTGCACGCTCTTGCGGTCGGGCTTGAAGTAGACGCCCCAAGGCTCGTCGGTGATCAGGGTGCCTTCGTCATCGTGGAGCGGCGCGTCGCTGTCAACGTGGAGCACCGG
>CAJBIG010000067.1 GCA_903953065.1 uncultured Solirubrobacterales bacterium | reverse complement strand
GTCGAAACTCGAACTTGCGGTGAGGCAGGCGGCGCTGGTAGATTCGCGAAACGGCGAGAAGGATTACGTGAGGAGAGCTGGCGATGTTGGTCTTGTCGAGAAAAACGAATCAGAGCATCATGATCGGCGACGAGATCGAGGTCACCGTGTTGTCGGTCTCCGGCGAGAAGGTTCGCCTCGGCATCAAGGCGCCGCGCGAAGTGCCGGTCTATCGCGATGAGGTTTACAGCGAAGTCAGAGCGCAGCAGGGCGAGGCTGACCCCGCGCGCCTTATCCCATAACGATGTAAAGCGTTTCAAACATCGCCACCGTGACCACAACGGCGGTGGCGATCAGCAGCAGCACGAGCATCGCGAAGCGCAGCGTGCCGTGGCGGTGCTGGCGATCGAGCCGCCTAACCCTGATGCGGGTTTCGGCGCGGTGGTTGATCTCGTGACGACGGACGCGGTCGGCACGGATTTCGGCACGGAACTTGGCCTCAAAGTCGCGCAGACTCCGACGGAGGTGAGTAGCCATCAAGGCCGATATTAGCGGCAGCGCTGCCAGAGACCGAGCCCTGCGAGGCGGGCGCGATTGCGTAATTGTGCGAATTCGCCCGCATGGCGGGTGTTTGGCGGGAATACGCGCGCGTCGGCGAACCCACGCCCAACTAGGTCAGCGTTCACAAACAGCTCTTGCCTGCCTTCATCCTTGCGGTAAACGTAGGCCAGCAGGCGCCCGTAGCGGTCGCGCGGCTCGGTGCCGACGACGAGGCGAATCGCGCTGCCGCTTGGCAGCAGCCGCTCGTTCTCTTTGCTGGCCTCAGGGCCGAAGCAGTCAACCTTTGCATTTGGTTTTACGCTCTCAGGGGTATCGATTCCGATGTAGCGCACGCGCTCTTCGCGGCCGTCGAGGTTGGCAATGATCGTGTCGCCGTCAACGATCCGTGAGACCGTGCCATCGATCTCGTCTCCCGGACCGACTTCGCCGCCGCCGCAGCCGCTGGCAGCGAGCAGCAGCGCTGCCGCGATTGCCGCGCAGGCAAAACAACGATCTTTGCTCCCGGTTGGCATTGCCACCCGAAGCTACAGCCACCGAGCGGGCGGCCGCGTCGGCGTGTTGCCTTCGGTTCAATCCTGCGGCAATGCTGCGCGTCTTCGCGCCGGCGCCGCGCCGTTAAGCGATCGTTATGTCGTCTGAGAGGTAGACGTCTTGAACGGCGTTGAGAATTTCAACTCCTTCGTTCATTGGACGCTGGAAAGCCTTGCGGCCAGTAATCAGGCCGGTCCCGCCGGCGCGCTTGTTGATTACGGCCGTCGTTACGGCTTCGGCCTTGTCGCTGTCGCCGCCGGAAGCACCGCCGGAGTTGATCAGCCCTGAGCGGCCCATGTAGCAGTTGGCCACCTGGTAGCGGGTTAGGTCGATCGGGTTGTCGGTCGTCAGCTTGTCGTAGACCAGTGGGCTTGTCTTGCCGTAGGAGACGCCGCCCTCGTTGAGCGCGAGGTAGCCGCCATTGTTTTCGGGCAGCTTCTGCTTGATGATGTCGGCCTCGATCGTCGTTCCGATGTGGTTGGCCTGACCGGTGAGGTCGGCGGAGACGTGGTAGTCGGTTCCGTCAACGACGAAGGCGCTGTTGCGCAGGTAGCACCAAAGCACAGTGAACATGCCGAGCCGGTGCGCCTCCTCGAAGGCTGCGGCAACGTCAACGATCTGGTGGTGCGACTCCTCCGAGCCGAAGTAGATCGTCGCGCCGACGCCGGCGGCGCCAATGTCAAAGGCGCGCTGAACCGACGAGAACATGATCTGGTCGTAAGTGTTCGGGTAGGTCAGAAACTCGTTGTGGTTGAGCTTGACGATGAAGGGAATCCGGTGCGCGTACTTGCGCGATACGGCGCCGAGCACTCCAACCGTTGAAGCGACCGCGTTGCAGCCGCCCTCGATTGCCAGCTCGACGATCTTTCCCGGATCGAAGTACTCGGGGTTTGGCGCGAAACTGGCGCCGGCAGAATGCTCGATTCCTTGGTCGACGGGAAGGATTGAGAGGTAGCCGGTTCCGCCAAGGCGGCCGTGGTCCCACATCTGCTGGAGGTTGCGCATCACCTGAGCGCTGCGGTCGCTCTCGGCAACGATCCGCTCGTTGAAGTCTGGGCCCGGCAGGTGCAGCATCGAAGCGTCGATCGTGGTGCACTTGTGATCAAGCAGCGTCTTGGCGTTATCGCCGAGCAGTTCCTCAATCTGGGAAGAGGTCATCGATTCAGTGGCCACGTCAATTATCTCCGTATCGGGTAGCGGGAAGGAAGCTTGCTGAAGCGTACCTGCGATTCGCGCTGGCTGCCGGGAGCACAGGCGGGCTAAGATCGCAGCCCCGATGCCTGAAGCCCCTGATCTGTTCGTTGTCTGCCGTTCCTGCGGTGCTGAGGTGTCGAAGTACGTCACCGAATGCCCCTACTGCGGAGCACGAATGCAGCAGCGGGCACCGAAGATTGCGCGTGGCCAGATCGCCGCCAGCGGCACTAAGCCCAAGCGGCAACGCAAACGTCGCCAACGCTCGCGGCGCACTGATAGGGCGCCTGGCAAGCCGGTCGTCTCGATCACGCTCGCGGCGGCCTGCGCGGTAGGCGCCGTTCTGATCGTGCCGGGAGTCGTTTTGGCCAGCGAGGTAGGGGTCGTCGGGCAGCTCGACGGCCAATGGTGGCGCCTGATCACGGCGTCGTTTTTTGCCGACAACCTCTGGTACACGGCAGCGAGCGTTGTTGCCATAGCCCTGTTTGGAGGGCT
>CAJBIG010000066.1 GCA_903953065.1 uncultured Solirubrobacterales bacterium | reverse complement strand
CCTCGCCCAGCGCGACCGAGTCGTGCGTGAAGACGTAGGCGACGTTCATCTCCGAGAGCGCTGCAAGGCGGATTGAGCCACGCATGTAATCGGAGAAGGAGAAGAAGGTCGCTCCGTATGGGCGGACGATGCCGCCGTGAGCTGCCATCCCGTTGACGGCGCCACCCATGCCGTGCTCGCGCACGCCGAAGTAAACGTTGCGGCCTACACCGGTCTCGGTGTAGTGCTCACTCTCGCCGCCGGGGAAGATCGTTCGCGTTGATCCGCTCAGGTCGGCGGCGCCGCCAACCATCGTCGGCACGTGGCTGGCGAATGCTTCCATCGCCTTGCCGCCGGCAACGCGGGTTGACATCTTCTCGGCTCCCCAGACAGGAGGGAGAGTCTCGTCAAAGCCCGGCATCGGCTTGCCGGCCCAGGCGCAATCCCATTCCTCGACGCGCTCGGGGTTGGCGAGCTTCCAAGCCTCAAAGCGTGCGGTCCACTCGGCCTTCTCGGCGGCGCCGCGGGCCTTCTGGTCCATGTGCGCGCCTACATCGTCAGGCACGTAGAAGTGCTTGTCAGGATCCCAGCCCATTACCTCTTTGGTGGCGCGGACCTCATCCTCGCCAAGTGGCGAGCCGTGGGCGCTGCTGGTGCCCTGCTTCTTCGGTGACGGGTAGCCAATGATCGAACGGATCCGCACCAGCGAGGGGCGGTCCTTCTCCTGGATCGCGCGGTCGATCGCGCGCTCCACCTCATCGAGATCGTTGACGTTCTCAACATGCTCGACGTGCCAGCCGTAGGACTCGAAGCGCTTCGTCGTGTCTTCCTTATAGCTGAGCGAGGTGGGGCCGTCGAGCGAGATGTCGTTGTCGTCGTAGCAGTAGACGAGCCGATCCAGCTTCAGGTGGCCGGCAAGCGAAGCGGCCTCGGAGGAGATCCCTTCCATCAGGTCGCCGTCGGTGACGATGCCGAAGATGCGGTGGTCTTGAACCTCAGCGCCAAAGCGGTTGCGCAGGAAGTTCTCCGCGATCGCCATGCCCACTCCGTTGGCGAAACCCTGACCGAGCGGCCCGGTCGTTACCTCAACGCCTGGCGTTGGGTGCTCAGGATCAAGCTCCGGGTGGCCAGGAGTGATTGAGCCCCACTGGCGGAACTGTTTGATGTCATCCATCGAAACGCCGTATCCGCTGAGGTGAAGCATCGAATAGAGCAGCATCGAACCGTGGCCGCCGCTGAGCACGAAGCGATCACGATCGGGCCAATGCGGGTCGGTCGGATCGAAGCGCATGATCTTCTGGAACAGCACATAGGCAACCGGCGCCATTCCGAGCGGCAATCCGGGGTGCCCGGAGTTGGCCTTTTGAATCGCGTCCATTGAGAGGGCGCGGATCGCGTCAACTGATTGCTGGTCTAGTTCGTCGCTCATAGATGTGGAGTATCCACTAGCGAGCCGATAGAGGTGCTGCGAGTCTGTGAACTCTTCGGTCAGTCGGACTTGTCGGACTTGCCCGACTTGGCCTTCTTCTTCACATCGTCGCCGCTGCCGATCGCCGGAGCCGAGCGCGCGGCGCGCAGCTCATAGTCCTTGCGGGCGCTGTGGTCGGCCGTTGAAAGCACCTTGTCGGCCTTCAGCGCGCGGCCAAGAGCCTCGCGAGGGCCGCGGCCCATCACCGACATCACTTGGTTGAGCGGGCCAACCGAGCGCGGTACGAAGACATCAAAACGGGGCTGCTTGAGCGCCGAGAGAATCTCATCGGCAACGTCCTGAGGCATCGCCTGCTTGACGGCGCGCGTCTCAGAAAGGCCGCCGCCGAGCTCGGTCTGAACTGCGACCGGCATCACGCAGGAGACCTCAACGCCAGTTCCGCGCAGCTCGGAACGGATCGCTTCGCTCATTCCGACGACGTAATGCTTCGTGCCGCAGTAGGTGGCGCCGTGGGCGTAACCGGCCTTGCCGGCAGCCGAGGCGATGTTGATCACGTGGCCGTGACCGCGAGCGACCATCGACGGAATTGTTAGCCGGCAGCCGTAATCAACGCCGTAAATGTTGATGTCGATCATCCGCTTCGTCGTAGCCATGTCCTCATCGAGGTACGGGCCGAGCTGCATGATGCCGGCGTTGTTGATGATCACGTCGATCGGGCCCATCTGCTCCTCGACGGCGGCAACGAAGGCCGAGAAGGAGTCAAAGTCGGTGACGTCGAGCTGAAGGCCGATCGTGCCGGCGCCGATCTCCTCGGCTGTCTGGGCAGCGAGCGGGCCATCGAGGTCTCCGATCGCGACCTTCATTCCGGCGCGTGAGAGCGTCTGTGCGGTGCTCTTGCCGATCCCGCGGGCACCACCGGTGATCGCGACGATTTGACCTACGAGATTGCGTTCGGTCTTAGCCATTTTGCTGCTCCTTCGGACGTCCTGCGACAGTAGTTAAAAGCTACCGCAAGCAGCGCGATGGCGTCACTCATCCTCGCCGCGCTCGGTCCATGCCGGGCCGTCCTCGCGGTAGAGGTCGTCGCCGCCAAAGACGGTGCTGAAGCTGCGACGCAGGATCTGGCGATCGAGCTTCCAGGAGCGGTTTTCGATGTACCAGAGGTCTAGCTCGATGCGCTCGTCCCAAGGCAGCCCGGCGCGGCCGTTGACCTGCGCCCAACCTGTTATGCCGGGGCGAATGGCTAACCGGCCGAGCTGGCGCGGCGTGTACTGCTCAACCTGCGAGGCAACTGTTGGCCGTGGGCCGATGATCGACATCTCGCCGCGCAGCACGTTGATCAGGTTCGGCAGCTCATCGACCGAAGTCCGTCGCAGCAGCGCGCCCAGCCGCGTGATCCGGTCATCGTTTTCGGCGACGGCCAGACCGGCGCCAAGACTTTCGGCTCCGCTGACCATCGTTCGAAGCTTGATCACTTCGAACTCGCGGCCGTCAAGGCCAACGCGGCGCTGGCGGAAAATCGGCGAGCCGCGCGACTCGAGTGGTACGGCGATCAGCGCGAGCAGCAGCAACGGCGAAGTGACCACCAGGGCGGCGGCGGCGGCGGCGAAATCGAAGAGACGGCGCAGCATCAGCGCGTTCCCTCCGGTGGCGCCCAGCCGGCCGGCGTGCCGTGGCGCAGGTAATCCCACAGGCCGGCGCCGATCGACGCGGTAGTGAGGACGTAGTAGCGCGCGATCAAAAGTGGTTTGAAGGAAACCACCGCTCCGAGCAGCGCCGCGAGCAGCAGCAGCAGCTGCAGCGCCAGCGTTACGAGGTAGACGGTCCCCTGCCCAATCAGAATCAAATTGGTGACGAAGGTGAGGATGTGGAGCGTCGGCGTTGCGTAGCGCAGCCCGCGGTGGCAGTAGACCATCACGGCGTAGGACGGCGGATAGCCGCGCGGTGAGAGCAGCCCGCCGCGCAAGACGATTGGCCATGCGTGGCTCATCATCCTGCGCTTGCGTGTGAACTCGCCTTCGACCGTCGGCACCATCTTCTCGCTGGCGCGGGCGCCGGGGGCATAGAGCGCGCGGTGGCCGCGCTTGACGAAGTTGAAAGGAAAGCTGAGGTCGTGGCCCATCACGGGATCCACTTCGATGTAATCGGCTCGCCGCACGGCGTATATCGCACCGTTGCCGCCGGTCACGGAGCAGAGCTGCGATTCACGCGCTCGCTGCCACATCTCAAAGCGCCAGTAGAGCCCCTCCTGATTGGTCGCGCCGTCCTCGCCACTGAAGCGGACCTGGCCGCAGACATAGCCAACCCCTTCGAGCTCGAGCTCGCCGACCAAGACGCGCAGAGCGCCCGCCTCCCAGCTGGCGTTGGCGTCGGAGAAGGCAATCACGGTCGAGCGTGGGTCGGCGGCCGCTACGGCTGCGTCCTGAGCGCGCACCTTCCCTCCCCACTCAAGCTCGAGAACGACATCGGCGCCGGCGCTTCGAGCCTCTGCGGCTGTTTCATCTGGAGAGCCGTCGCAGGCGACGATCACTTCAAGCCGTTCGGCCGGCCAGTCGAGCTGGCGCGCGTTGGCGACGCGAGCGGCGATCACCGACTGCTCTCTGTGGGCGGCGATCACGAGCGTCACGAACGGCTCATCGCCAGCGATGATCGACTGGTGCTGCCGGCCGCCGCGCCGGCTTAGCTTGGCCCAGACGCCAAGCAGCAGCGGGTAGCCGAGCTGAGCGAAGACGAGCAGTCCCAAAGAGATCCAGAAGATCACTTCGACGACGATCACCGGGCACCACCGCCGAGCAGCTTCGAGTAGAGCTCAAGGTGGAGCGCTGCAACGCGATCCCAGTCGTAGAGATCGCTCGCGGCGGCGACGGCGCCCTGCGCCAGCTGCCGACGGGCGTCGTGATCGGCGAGCAGCCGCTGGAGCGCGCTGCGCAACGCGGCCGCGTCACCGCTGGGAACCAGTTCGGCTGCGCCGGCTGCGGCGATTTCGGGGAAGCCACCGACGTCACTGAGCAGCATCGGAGTCCCAAAAGCGAGCGCCGTGAAACAGACGCCGGAGTGGTCGATCTCGCGGTAAGGCAGCAGCGCCAGATCGGCCCGCTCGAAGAATGCGGGAATCTCGCGATCGTCGATGAAACGTTCAACAAAACGAACGTTGCTCGGTGCCGAGCTCTTTAGCGCCGCCGTATCCATCCGCGGCATGCCGACGATCCAAAGCTCGGCATTCTCTATCCCGCGCCACGCCTCAATCGCCACATCGAGGCCCTTGTAAGGGCGCATCAGGCCGAAGCAGAGAACGACCGGCCCTTCGACCTCGGCCAGATGCGGCGGCAGCGGCGCACGATTCTCGATCTCGGCGAGGTGCGTGAACGTTCCGTGCGGGATTACATGGCAGCGCTCGGCTGGCACGCCGAGTTCGCGCTGCAGCCGCTCGCTGCCGTCCTCGCTGTGGACGACGACCGCGTCGGCGCGAGAGTATGCGCGGCGCAGGCCCGCAATCTGGCCGGGGCGCGGCTCTCGAGGGACAACGTCATGGGCTGTGATCACGAGCGGGCGATCGCTTGGAAGTAGAGAGGCGCCGATCTGCGGCAGCGGCAGCCACTGAAAGTGAACGACCTCGGCGCGGCGCGCTGTGCGGCGGTAGCGCAACATCTCGGGAACCTCTGCCGCCAGACGAGAAGCAGAGCGCAGCTTCGAGCCGGGACGGCCGCGGAGGTTCCCTCCGAAGCACTGGTCAACGCGATAACCGTCGGCGGGAGCGACATCGCCGTAGCTGAACGGACCGCTGCAGAGCGTTACCTCAGCGCCCCCGCGCGCCAGCGCCGCGCAAAGCGCACGGTCGTACGGAGGCGTGTAAGCCGGAGGGTCGACGACGTGAATACGCACTGAGCAGCACAATACGAGTTGTGGCCGAAGTCGATCTCAGTTATTGCGTCGTCAACACCCAGCAGCGGGAGATGCTGCTGCGCGCGCTCGATGCGATCGGCCGCGAGCAAGCGGCGCTTAAAATCACGACGGAAGTCCTCGTTCTCGACAACTCTTCGACCGACGGTTCGGCCGGCGCCGCTCGCGACCACCCGGTCGTCGACGACCTCGTCGTGCTGGAACAGCGGGCCGGCAAAGCCGAAAACGACTCGATGCTTCTGGAACGCGCGAGTGGCCGTTACGCGCTGCTCTGCAACGAGGACACCGAACTTCAGCCCGGCGCTACGCAGGCGCTCTACGCCGCGCTTGAGGACAACCCTCAGGCGGCAGCGGCGGGAGCGAAGCTGCTCAACCCTGACGGCCAGGCGCAGCCGAGCGCGTGGAGATTCCCCGGGCCGCTGACGGCGCTCGCATCGGCGCTCTTCATCCACCACTGGACCACCGTTCAAAGCACCGGTGAGATTACGAAGCCGGTCGACTGGGCGCAGAGCGCCGCGATGCTGGTGCGGCGCGAGGCCGGCAGTCAGATCGGCTGGCTCGACCCGCAGTTCTTCGTCTACTCCGATGAAGTGGACTTCTGCAAGCGGCTCGCCGATGAGGGCTGGCAGACGCTCTACGTGCCAAGCGCGCGGGCAATTCACCACGAGCAGCTCTCTACCGGCGCGCTGCCGGAGAAGCGGATCGTTGAGCTCTCCCGCAACCGCGACCGCTACATGCGCAAGCACCACTCGCGGGTCTCAGCAGCGCTTGTCCGCTGGCTGACGGCTTGGACCTATTCACTGCGCGCGATCGCGGCGACTGTGCTTCCCGGCCACAACGCCGCCCGCTACCGCGCCCACGCGCGGGCATCGCTCCACCCTGATCAGGGCGAAGGACTTCGCGAAGCCGCACTCGACTACAACCGCGGCGGCCGCAGGCTCTAGCGCGCCGAGTCGTCTCGGCGGGGCTCGTAGCCGAGGATCTTCGCCCAGGGCGTGAGCACGAAAGCGATCAGCAGGCCGAGCAGCAGAAGCTGCAGCGCTACCGCCCAAGGCGACGCGAAGCCCTCGTCGACCAGTGAGCGCAGCGTTGACGCCGCTGCGGACGAGCCGGCAACGTAGATCGAATAAGTGACAAGACGGCCGCAGAAGAAGGCTCCCGTGATTGGAAGCAGCCGAATCTGTGGCGTCAAGCCGGCAGCCTCGAAAAGCTGCGTTGAAGGCAGCGGCGAGATCAGAAACAGGAGCAGGAGCCCCCAGCGGCCGCGCGGTGCTTCCGTCAAGGTCGCCCCGATCGCCTCAAGGTCGGTACGCCTGCGGCGAGGCAAGCGATAGCCGATCTGCCGGAACACCGACGCCAGCACGAGGCGCCCCACCGCGGAAGCGGCCGCGCCGGCA
Organism: uncultured Solirubrobacterales bacterium; assembly: GCA_903953065.1. Classification (GTDB taxonomy): domain Bacteria; phylum Actinomycetota; class Thermoleophilia; order Solirubrobacterales; family Solirubrobacteraceae; genus F1-60-MAGs163. The sequence continues at coordinate 1,502 of CAJBIG010000066.1, read as the reverse complement.
AGCACGAGAACCGGGAGCGGGAGGTCGTATTCGAAGTTGAAGAAGACGAGAACCGCCCATGTCGGCGGACCGAAGACGGGCATCATGTTCACGAGCAGGACGACGCCGAGGACGACCGCGATCTGCTCGGCGATACTCATCCGGCCCGGGCCTCCCGGCTCTGGCGAATCGCATCTCGAAGGACCTTCAGCTCGCCGACCGTCACCACACGCAGCGCAACCAGCGCCGGTGCCATCGCCAGCAGCACGAGCGTGCGCCCGACGAATGCGGCCGGGCCCTCGTTGGGGATCAGAATGTCCCCGGCGACGCTGAAGAGAGCGATTACGGCGACGAGCGGCACAAGCTTCGCCCACTCGAACGGCACCGCGAACACCTTGCGCGTGAGCAGGAAGAGCACCACGAGCATCGCGACGTAGGCGACGCAGAGCGAGATCGCCGCGCCGACTACGCCAAGCGGTGGCACCAGCCAGATCAGCAGGCCGACGTTGACGACCAAACCGGCGGCGGCCGACGGCAAGGTGCGGACCGTCACCTTGGCGCGCCCGGCGATCGTGACCAAAACGAGGTAGAGGCCATAGAGCGCCCATCCGAGCGCCAGCCAAGGCAGCGCGTCTTTGGCGGCGAAGAAGTCGGGGGCTGTCAACAGTCGCACCAGCCAAGCGCCAAGCAGCGTGAAACCCGCCACGAGCAGCGAGCTGACGACCATGTAAGCGGTCGTCACGCGAGCGTAAACCTCCTGCGCGCGCTGGTCGTCGGCGATCGAGTAGGCGAGCGGCGGCCATGCCATCTGGAAGGCGCGGACGAGGATGATCACCGCCGTCGCCAGCTTCACGGCCACCGAGTAGAGGCCGGCGGCGGTTGGGCTGTCGGCGCGCAGCAGGTAGGCGCGGTCGATCACGTTGAGCAAGAAGACGGCGGCATCGGCAGGGATTGTTGGCGCTCCGTAGCGGAGCAGAGGACCCAGCAGCAGCGGCCCGCGCGGAATGCCGACGTGCTCGCGCAGCACAAAGATCCAAAGGCCAACCAGCACTGCCGCCGAGGCGACGTAGTTGCCGAGCACGTAGCCGCGCGCGCCCTCGTCCAAGAAGACGACGAGCGTGACGGTTAGACCCACGGTCAGGATCACATTTACCGACGAGGCGATCAGATAGGCGCGGCGTCGCGCACTGATCCTCAGCAGCGCGTAGGCCATCTCGAGGTTCGTGAAGGCCCAGATCCCGAAGACCCCGGCCGACATCAGCGTCGCGTCAGAAGTTCCAAGCACGAGCTCGGAGAGCGGCTCGGCGAGCAGGATGCCGGCTACCAGTGCGACCGTCGAGCTGATCAGCACAAAGCCGCTCGTCGTCCGCACAAGGTGGCGGCGAGCGTCGTCGCCACCGGCATCGTGCCAGTGGCGGATGAAGGCCTCGCCAAGGCCGGCGCGCAGCAGAATGCTGGTGAGAATCACCAGCGTCAGCAGCGTCTCGGCGTAACCAAACTCGGCCGCCGTTAGCGAACGCGTG
>CAJBIG010000065.1 GCA_903953065.1 uncultured Solirubrobacterales bacterium | reverse complement strand
GGATTGGTGAGCCGTTGTCCCAGAATGGGGTGTCGACGATGCCGGGGTGGATCAGCGTGACGCGGACGCCGCTGCCGGTGATCTCGCCTCGGAGCGATTGGCCGATGCCGTTGACGGCCCACTTTGTTGACGAGTAGAGGCTGCCGGGAATGGCTACGCGGCCGGCGACTGAGCCGGTCAGCAGGTAGTGACCCTTGGATTCCTTGACGGCGTCGAGTGTTGCGCGAATCGTCAGTGCCGTGCCGAGCACGTTGGTCAGCACCATCTCTCGCCAGTGCTCAACGCTCGCGCCGTCCTTGCTGAAGCTGCCTTTGCCTCCGAAGCCGGCGTTTACGAAGGCGACGTCGATGCGGCCAAACTCGGCGAGCGCGGCGTCGGCGAGCGCTTCATTGGCTTCCCAGCTTGTTACGTCAGTTGTGACTGCCAGCGCGTTGCCCTTGCCGCCGCACTCCTCGGCAACCTGCTCGAGTGCTTCGGTGCCGCGGGCGCCGAGCACGACTTTGTGGCCGAGCGCTGAGGCGGCGCGAGCGGTTGCGGCGCCGATTCCAGTTGATGCGCCGGTGATGAGAATTACTTTTTCGTCTGACATGGCTGCTCCTGTTCAGGTTGCGCTGCGCGCAGGTCCTAGGGTTTGTTGGCGATGATTCACGACAAGGCTCGCATCTTTGCGCAGGCTGGGCGTGGCGGCGATGGCTGCCTCTCGTTCCGCCGCGAAGCCCACGTACCCCGCGGAGGCCCCGACGGTGGCGATGGCGGCCGCGGTGGCGACGTGGTGTTGATCTGTGATGGTTCGCTTCGCGATCTCCAGGCGCTGGCCGGCCGAAGTGAACTGAAGGCCGGTCGCGGCGGTCACGGCGAGGGCGCACTGCGCTCCGGTGCCGGTGGCGAGTCGCTCGAAATTCATGTGCCGCCGGGAACCGTTGCCGAGCTTGAGGACGGCACGATCCACGACCTCGTTGTGCCGGGCTCGCGCGCCGTCGTTTGTCGCGGCGGCTCCGGCGGCCGGGGCAACAACCACTTCAAGAGTTCGACCAGGCAGACGCCGCGCTTCGCGGAACGTGGCCTGCCCGGTGATGAGTTCTGGATCGACCTGAAGCTGAAGCTGCTGGCGGACGTTGGGCTCGTTGGCGTTCCCAACGCCGGCAAGTCGTCCTTGATCTCGGCGCTGACGCGAGCCGTCGCCAAGGTGGGCGATTATCCGTTCACGACGCTGGAGCCACAGCTCGGCGTGCTCGACCGCGGCGGCCGCCAGCTCGTGCTGGCCGACATTCCAGGCTTGATCGAAGGCGCCAGCGACGGCGCCGGCCTTGGTCACGAGTTTCTCGCCCACGTAGAGCGCACGCGCCTGCTGGTTCATGTTCTCGACCTTGCGCCTCTCGACGGCAGCGATCCAGAGGCCAATTACGAGCTGATTGAGAGCGAGCTTGGCCGCTACAACTCAGAGCTTGCGGCGCTTCCGCGAGTTCTCGCGCTGTCGAAGGCCGACCTTGTTCCGGCTGAGGACGCGGCCGCAGTTGCGGCGCAGTGGCGCAGCCGCTTGGGAGACGGAGTCCCAGTCGTTGTGACCTCGAGCGCTACGCGCGAAGGCTTGGACTCGCTCGCCGACGCTCTCGTGCAGCGCGTGCCGCTGGAAGCCGCAGCGCCGCAGCTAGCGGCCAGTGAGACGCTCGCCGAACACCAGGTGTTTCGCCCAGGCGCTGGCCGCGAATGGAGCGTCGATCTGCTCGAGGATGGTTGCTACCTCGTGAGCGGTGAGCCGGTCGAGCGGCTGCTCGCGCGCTACGACGTCGAGAACGACGAAGCGCTGGCCCAGGTCGAGCAGAGGCTGCGGCGTATGGGCGTGATCGAGGCCTTGGCTGAAGCTGGGTTTGAGGCGGGCGATGAGGTCTCAATCGCCGGCGTGGTCTTTGAATTGGACGCCGCGTAGTCGCCCGCGG
>CAJBIG010000064.1 GCA_903953065.1 uncultured Solirubrobacterales bacterium | reverse complement strand
GGTTGCCGTGCAGGATCGAGGCGTCAAGCAGCGCGGCAAGCAGGTTGTTGGCCGCGCCAACGGCGTGAAGATCACCGGTGAAGTGGAGGTTCAGATCCTCCATCGGCACGATCTGGGCGTAACCGCCACCGGCGGCGCCGCCCTTGATTCCGAAGACAGGGCCCAGCGAAGGCTCGCGAAGGCAGAGCACAGGGGTCTTGCCGATCTTGCCCATCCCCTCAGTGAGAGAGACGGCGGTCGTCGTCTTTCCTTCTCCGGCCTTGGTTGGTGTCATGCCGGCGACGCAGATCAGCTTGCCGTCGGGGCGGTCCTTCAGGCGATCGAGGACTGAGAGCTCGATCTTCCCCTTGAAGCGGCCGTAAGGCTCGAGTTCATCCGGCTCAAGACCAAGCGTTGCGCCAATCTCGTCGATCGGGATTAGCTCGGCCTCTTGGGCGATCTCAAGACTGCTCTTCATGACTGCTCCTGTGTTTTGGGTTGGTGGAAAGTTGCTTCAGCGCGCGCCGCTAGTGCGAGACGGCGGCAGCGCCGAGCTCGGAGACGAGCTCGTCGGTGTAGAAGCGCTCGACTTCGAATGGCTTGATCAACTCCGGCGTCTTGCCGGTCGCGATCAGCTCCGCCAAGGTGACGCCAACGATCGGCGCCGCTTTGAAGCCGTAGGTGCCCCAGCCGGTCGATACGAGGAAGCCCTCAAGCTCAGTCTTGCCGAGAATTGGCGAGTAGTCGGGGCTGAGGTCGCAGAGGCCTGCCCAGCTCCGGAGCATCCGCGCGCGTTCAAGCTGCGGGAAGAGCTCAAGCGCATGGCGCGTCGACTCCTGCAGAAAGTTGAGCGTGCCGTTCATTCGGTACGTCGTCCAGGGCTCAATCTCGGAGCCGATCAGGAACTCGCCGCGGTCGGTCTGCGAAACGTAGACGTGCATCTGCGAGGAGACGATCACCTTGTCGAGCAGCGGCTTGACCGGTTCGGTCACGAATGCCTGGAGGATGTGAGTTGTGATCGGCAGTTCGAAGCCCGCCATCTCAGAGAGGATCGAAGACCAGCCTGCAGTGGCCGAGAGTACGGTGCCACCGTTTACGCGCTGATTGCCATTGACGGTGACGCCTGTTACACGGTCGCCGTCCTTGTGGATCGCCGTTACTTCGCTGTTGGGATGGATCTCAGCGCCGCCGCGGTCTGCGCCGCGCGCGTAACCCCACACAACAGCGTCGTGGCGGATGATGCCGCCTGGGGGGTGGTAGAGGGCGCCCATGATCGGGTACTCGGCATCGTCGGTAACTTGCATCGCGGGCACCATCCGCTGCACCTCGTCGGCATCGACGACCGAGGTGTCGATTCCAACCAGGCGGTTCACTTCGGCGCGCTCATGCATCACGAACATTGCGCGGTCGGTGTGGCCGAGCGTTAGGTGGCCCTTCTGCGAGAACATCAGGTTGAACTGCAGATCCTTCGAAAGGTTCTCGTAGAGCTTGACCGAGGCATCGTAGAAGCGCGCGCCTTCCGGCGTCTTGTAGTTGGAGCGCAGAATCGTCGTGTTTCGGCCCGACGCGCCGGCGCCGATGTAGTTCTTCTCAAGGATGCAGATGTCCTTGATGCCGTGGTGTTTAGTCAGGTAGTAGGCGGTTGCGAGCCCGTGAGAGCCACCGCCGATGATTACGACCTCGTAGTTGTCCTTCAGCTTTGAAGGCGTATGCCACATCTTGCTCTGGCGGAAAATGTCACGCATTGGTTGTTGCCTCCACAGCGCCGCCCAGTGGGCCAAGCGCATCGATTCCAACCGGTCGCCCGCCGAGTTCCTCGGCAGCGTCGATCACTGACTCCCACATGTATTGCGCGCTCGCGGCGCCAAAGGTGTGAAGGAAGCTGTCCTGGCCCTGGCGCAGCAGCAGGCCGGGAACTCGCCCAACTGAACCGGGGAGGAAGCCGCGCAGTGGGAACTCGCGCTCGCGCAGGTCAAGAGCCGTGATCCGCGCGAAGGTGTCGCGCGCGAGCGGGCCGCTGTAGCTGAAGGTAGTGAGCGTGCTCGTTAGGTCGGTGACCGAGACCAGCTCGTTGCGCGACGCAGCAGCGGCTTCCAGCCGCCCGCGAAGTCCGGCCGTCTCGCCGGCTTCGGTGATTGCCAGTACGCGGTCGGGTTTGACGGTGCACCACCATGCGCCGCCAGCGAAGACGGCCTCGCCAAGCTTGGCGGCGGTTCCCGCAACCTCAGTCGTGATCGATTCGATCACTGCCGGCGTTCCAAGCAGTTCGGTGATCCCGAGGCTCGAGAGCTCGGCAATGCCAACGCTCTCGGCGCAGGCCTTCTTCTCAGCGATCGTGTCGCCATAGTTGGCGGCAACGCGCCAACCGTCACGCTCCTCGATCTGCGCGCCGGCGGCCACCAGTTCGGCCTCGATGTTGCTTTGGAGCAGCGGCGTGAACTCGCCTTGCTGCTGTGCTTGGTCGGCAGATAGAAATGTCAGGCTCATGAACGCAGGCGCTCCTGGTCGGGATCGTAAAAGGCACCGTGGACAATCGTCGCGGTCTGATTCTTGGTGCCGTACTTGATGTGCAGCGAGCCGCCATCCTTGCCGTGCTCGGCAGGAACCCACGCCAGTCCGATCGACTGACCAAGGAGCTCGGAGTAGCGCGCTGATGTAACGCGGCCGGCCGGCTGGCCGTCAACGACGACGGCTGAACCCTCGATCGGGACGTCGTCGCCATCGATCTTGAAGCCGACCAGCGTGTTGACCATGCCGCGCTCGTTGGCGCGCTCCAAGGCCCACTTGCCCATGAAGTCCTCTTCCTTGTCGAGCTTGACGATCCAGCCCATCTGGCTTTCGTAAGCATTCGATTCGGAATCGGTGTCCTGGCCGACGATGATGTGCGCCTTCTCAAGCCGCAGGATCCGCTGCGGTTCAAGACCGAACGGTTTGATCCCATACTCTGCGCCGGCATCAAGGATCTGGTCCCAGAGGTACTGCCCGCAGGCTGCCGGGTAGTGGATCTCGTAGCCGAGCTCGCCAACGAAGCCGATCCGCATCGCGAGGCACTGAACGCCGGCAATCTGAATCTGATGGCCATCGAGGTAGCCGAATCCTTCATTGCTGAGGTCGGCATCGGTCAACTTGCCGAGTAGATCGCGTGCCTTCGGGCCGGCGACGTTGATTGCGCAGAGCCCTTGAGTCACGTCGGTCACGTGAACTTCCATCTCCCAAGCGGCCAGCCACCATGTGAACCACCGCTCAACGGCGTCGGCGCCGGAGGAGGTTGTCGTTACGAGGAAGCTGTCATCGGCAACGCGGCAGACGGTGCCATCGTCGGTAATCCTGCCGGCATCATTGCCGAGCACGCCGTAACGGATCCGCCCGACCTTCAGGTCGCTGAGGCGGTTGGTGTACATGCGGTCAAGGAACTGGCCGGCGTCGGGGCCACTGACGATCATCTTGCCCAGCGTTGAGACGTCGATCATGCCTACGGCGCCATGGACAGCCGCGGCCTCACCCCTGACGTCGCCGTAGTCGTAAGCGCGGCGCCAGTCGCCTGCCCACTTGACGTGCGATCCAAGCTCGCGCTGACGTGCATGGATAGCCGAGCGCTTTGCCGGAGTGAATGGGCGGCCGGCCCAAGCCCCGAGCGGAACCGTTGACCACGGTGGCCGCGCCGTCGTGATGCCGGTTTCATCGATGCTGAGGCCGGTCTGGTCTGCAACTGCTCGAATGCTTGGCAGCTGCGAGACGCGACCCTGCGAGGGGCCCATCGTGACTGTTGTGTAGCGCTTGCTCAGCTCGATCGAGTCGTAGCCCTCTTCGATCGCGTATTTCATGTCCTTCGTCGTGACGTCCTCGTCGAGATCAAGAAACGCCTTGCCGGTCGGCTTGCTCGTTCGCTGGTAGGCCGGCGATGGAGCAGCGGGAGCGGGGGCGGGGAGAGCGTCAAGCGCGCTGGCCGCGGCAGTCGCAGCCGATCCGTCGCCAAACTCACACTCCTGCGCTGCGCGCGCGCCAGCGAGCGTTCCGCTCAGCGCAGCGGCATCCCGCTCTTCCTTGCCTGCGACTGCGCCGGCTGGATGGATTCCGGGAGGCGGGTCCTCGGGCAGGAAACAGTTGGCCTCAGAGTTGAACTTTGCCTTCGCACCGGCCTGAAGCATCAGCGATGACGCAGGAACGGTGCCGCCGGAGACCGCGAGAAGGTCGCAGTCGAAGCGTTCCTCAGTGCCGGGCTTTGCGACGCCATTCTCGTCGATCTGAGCGAGTGTGCACCCCTTCAGGTGCTTATTGCCACTGGCTTCAACCACGGTCATCCCGCGCATCAGTTGAATTCCAGCGGCTTCCACGGCTGCAGTCAGTTCGTTCGAGCGATTAGGGAGCAAGTCGGCAACGGCGATCACGTTCACGCCTGCAGCCTGCAGCGCCAGCGCGGCTTCAAGACCACGTTCGCCGGTCGTCGCGATGATTGCGTTATCGCCTGGCTTTAGCGCGTAAAGCGCCGCCAGCTTCAGCGCGCCGGTGGTCAACATCACGCCGGGAAGGTCGTTGTTCGGGAATACAAGCGGTTGCTCGATCGAGCCGGTTGCCGCCACGTGCCGCTGAGCACGGATCTGATGGAGCGTGCTGCCTTGCCAGACCGGCACCATCCCATCGAAGTAACCAAGTGCGGGGGCGCCGCTCATGATCTCGACGCCGGCTGCCCTCGCCTCTTCCGCCAGCTTGCGGGCCTGCTCGTGCGCGCCTTGCCAGAGAAGCTGACCGCCGGGTTCAACATCCTCGTCGACCAGCACGACATCGGCGCCTTCGCGCGCCGCTGCTATCGCGGCGCTCAGACCGGCAATGCCGCCGCCGATGACGAGCACGTCGCAGTGGCGGCGCCGGTAGTCGGTGCGCCACTCGCGATGGGCTTGGCTCTTCTTCATCACGCCGAGGCCCGCTGCGTGGCGCAGCACCTTTTCGTAGAGCGGCCAAGCGCTACGCGGCCAGATGAAGGTCTTGTAGTAGAAGCCGGCCGGCATGAAGGGGCCGCCGAAGATGTCGGAGGCGCGCATCACGTCAAAGTTCAGCGACGGCCAAGCATTCTGGTGCTTGATCTCCATTCCGTCGTTCGCGCGCTCGGTGGGGGCTCGGACGCCGGGCCATTCGCCGTCTTGGACCAGAGTGTTGGCGGTCCAGCCTGAAGCGCTGACGATTCCACGTGGGCGGTGGTACTTGAACGAGCGCGAAAAGATCCGCTGGCCCTGGGCGTAGAGCGCCGAGGCGATTGTGTCGCCTTCAAAGCCGGTGACCGACTTGCCATCGAACTTGAACTTGACCTTCTTTGAGCGATCGATCCGCTCTGCGGGCTGTTGATCAAGGCGACTCATTTAGCGCAGCTCCTCGCCGCCGGCCGCGCGGGCCTGGGCAACAGGTGAGACCGGCGCCTGCGTGGCGTCGGTGATTTCGGGCACGGCAGTCCAGAGGACCTCGTTGGT
>CAJBIG010000063.1 GCA_903953065.1 uncultured Solirubrobacterales bacterium | reverse complement strand
GGCGCGGCTAGGGAACGACGTCGAGCCGGGCGATCTGTGTGGCGGGGTGGGCCTCTACCTCGAAGCGCCCCGTGTTCTTCGCCTTGAAGACGAATTTCGCTGGCGCGCCTGGGGCGGCGGTCTCCTCAATGTCATAGCCATGCACGTGGACTTCGGTCTCGGCGCCATCGGTAGTGACCGTCAAGCGGACGGTGGAACCCTGCTTGTAGCTGAGCTTTGCGATGCCGCCGACCGGCTCGCCGTTCTTGATCACGACCGTCTCAGCGTTTGTGGCCTTCGGTGCCGTAGCGGTCGTCGTGACGGGGGCGGTCGCCGTCGAAGCGGCCGTGGTCGTCGATGCTGGATTCTCGTCGCTTGGCTTCAGCATTAGGAAGCCAATGACCAGCACTACCGCACCGGCGATCAGGATTGGCAGCGATTTCTTTACGTCCACATCCCCGATGATAGAGGCTCCGTTCCACGCTGGCGGCTGGCCTTGTCCCTGAACATTGAGCACGCCACGCACGAAGAGCAGAACAAGGTTATATACTTCGTCGCATGATCAATTACGAAGGTTTCGAACCAGGGTTTTACGAGAGCCGGGCTGCCATCTATTCGAAGCTACGCGATGACGAGCCAGTGAGCTTTGACGAAGAGAAGGGCACCTTCACGCTCTCTCGTTACGAAGATGTCGCGGCCGCCCTATCCGATTGGGAGACGTATTCGTGCGTTGGGCCATGGACCAACGCGAACTCGCAGCTTGGCGCGCTCGATCCCCCGGAACACACAGCGCTGCTCGGCAAGGCCAAAGAGGCTCTCAGTGACGAGCGCATGCTCTCAATGGAAGACGACCTCAGAGCCGACGCGCGCGCGGTCCTCGAAGTTCTCGTAGCGCAGGGCGAGTGCGAACTAATAGTCGACTACATATTCCACTGCGTTGGACGCCTAGAGGGGCGCCTCTTCGGTCTGACCGACGACCAAGTAGCCGAATGCTTCGAATGCGTCGACATTCTCGGACACGCCCCTGAGCAAGCGCCTGCGGTGCAGGAGCGCCTAGCAGCCGTCTTTTTGCCGATCATGGCGGCGCGCAAGCAGTCGCCGGGGGACGATCTCATCAGCGCTCTCGTAACTGAAGGAAGCGACGGAAGTGAGGCGCTTTCGGATCCGTTGATCTTTGGTTTCTTGAACACGCTCAACGCCCCGCTCGGTGGCCTCGCTCCGGCTGGAGTCGCAAACAGCGTCGCGCTGATCGGAGCACACCCCGATCAGCAGGCCGATCTGGCCGCCAATCCATCGCTCATCCCGCAGGCTTATGAGGAGGTCCTGCGATTGGACGGGCCGGTTTTCGCTCCCGTCCAGATACGTGTGCTTACGCGGGACGTCACGCTTCACGGGGTCACGATGCCCGCGGGGGGACTCGTTCATCTCTTGTTCGGAGCGGCAAACCGTGACGAGCGGGCAATCGAGAATCCCGAGCAGTTTGATGTTCATCGCGCTCCGTTTCAGCAGCTCAGCTTCGGGCACGGCATCCATGAATGCCTCGGTCGCTTGCTCGCGCGGCTGATAGCCCGCGTGCTTCTTGAAGAGCTGCTTGCTGCCGCGCCCGAGTACTCGGTCACCGAGGCAGGGCCACCCTTCGAGGCCGCGGCGATTAGGAACGAGTGGCTCAAGGTTTCGTTCGCCTGATCGGTCGCCGCGCAACTTAGAGGCGACGACCGGAATCGAACCGGTGTACGCGGCTTTGCAGGCCGCTGCGTAGCCACTCCGCCACGTCGCCAATCGGTTCGAAGCGTAGCGCCCGCCAAGGGCGGCGCGGAATGTCCCTGCCCGCGCCGCGCTGATACTCTTTCGCTTCTTCCCAGGGCGATTAGCTCAGCTGGGAGAGCGCCGCCTCGACAAGGCGGAGGTCACTGGTTCGAGCCCAGTATCGCCCACTCGTAGTGC
>CAJBIG010000062.1 GCA_903953065.1 uncultured Solirubrobacterales bacterium | reverse complement strand
CCGAGGCCGGGTCCACGACTCCCTTGAGCAGAGCCTCCAGCAGAGCGATGGATCCGGCCTTGTGCAGCGGTTCGTTGAGGTTGCCGCACTTGGGCGACTGCACGCAAGAGGGGCACCCCTCGCTGCACGGGCACTCGGCGATCAGTCGCTGCGCATCGCCGACGAGCTGCTCGAAGTTCAGGAAGCCTTGGCGCGTAATACCAACGCCGCCGGGGTGGCCGTCGTAGATGAAGATCGTCGGGCCGCCGGTCTGCACGTGGGCGTTGGTCGAGAGACCGCCGATATCCCAGCGGTCACACATCGCCAGCAGCGGCAGCACGGCGATCTGCGCGTGCTCGGTGGCGTGCAGCGCGCCGAGCAGAACGTCAAGCGGAAGCTGCTCGCTGAGCTCGCCTGTCTCAAACCAAAGCGCCTGAGTTGCGAACTGCGTCTTCGGCAAAGCCAGCCCATTCAGGTCGATCACCTCGTTGCTAGGAAGCCGCTTGCGCTGGTAGGCGAGCACCTGATCGCTGACGATTACTCGGCCGAAGCTGAGCTGCACGCCGAGCGTTTCGCGCCGGTCGAGGAGGGCTTCGATAACCGTCTCGGTCTCCTTCTTGGGCTGCGTGAACCAGTCGCCGGTGAACGGCTCGACGAGCGCCTCGCGCCGCTCCAGATCGAGCGCACTGACGGAATAGGAGCGGCCCATGTGGAGGTACACGGCGCCGTCGTGAATCGTCGAGCAGGCGCGCGCCGCTTCAACGGTGCCGATCAGCTCGCCCTGTTTCACATCGATCACGCTGATTGAATCGGGCGAGGCCGAGCGGAGCGAAACGCGCGCCGCCGGGAAATCCTCCGGCGCTCGCAGCGTAAAGCTGCCGCGGCGTTCGATCATTACGCCGCTGGCGACCAGCGCCTCGCAGTGGGCGCGCAGGCGCGGGCCGAGGATCTCCGCATCATCATCGGGATTTATCGGCCCTTCGTGGGCGGCGCAAGTGAGGTGGCTTGAGTGGATCTGCTCGTTCTCGAATTCGAGAATCGCCGACTCAACCGGCCGATCAAGGAACTCCTCGGGGTGGCGGCAGAAGAACTGGTCGAGCGCGTCGTCGCCAGCGACGTAAACAGCTAGCCCGCGGCCGCGGCGCCCGGCCCGGCCCCACATCTGGCGCAGCGAAGCGACCGTCCCAGGGAACGTTATGCAGAGCGCAGCGTCGAGCTGGCCGATGTCGATCCCCAGCTCCAGCGCGTCGGTCGTGACGACCGCCAGCAGTTCGCCGCTGACCAGCTTCTGCTCCAGTTCGCGGCGCTGCTGGGGCGTGTAGCCCGCGCGGTAGGCGGCGACGCGGTCGGCCATCGCTCCGTCGCCACGCCGTCGCAGCTCGTCGGCCGCCATCTTCGCGACCAGCTCAGCGCCCTTGCGCGACTTGATGAAGCAGATCGTCCGCGCGTCGGCGCGGACGAGCCCCGCGACCATCGACGCCGCTTCGCTCAAAGCGCTGCGCCTCGTCTGCAGAACCTCGTCCTCGATCGGCGGATTCCACATCGCTATCTGGCGCTGAGCGCCGGGGGCGCCGTCGTCGTCGACTAGCGCAACCGGTGCCAGCCCGGTCAGTCGTTCGGCCAGCTCAACCGGGTTGGCGATCGTCGCGCTTGCCAGCAGGAAGCGAGGCTCGGTTCCATAGGCTCGCGCGATCCGGCGCAGGCGCCGCAGCACGTTGGCTACGTGCGAGCCGAAGACGCCGCGGTAGACGTGCGCTTCGTCGATGACGACAACGGCGAGGTTGGCGAAGAAGTCGCCCCAGGCCTGATGGTTGGGAAGAATTCCCACGTGGAGCATGTCGGGGTTGGTGAGGATCAGGTTCGAGCGCTTGCGGATCGCCGAGCGCTGCTCGCGCGCGGTGTCGCCGTCATAGATCGCCGGTCGAACCTCGTCGGTCAGGCCGAAGCGGGCGATCGAGCGGGCCTGATCCTGCGCCAAAGCCTTCGTCGGGTAGAGGTAAAGCGCGCGTGCGTGCGCGTCGCCACAGAGCACCTCAAGCGTTGGCAACTGGAAGCAGAGCGACTTGCCCGATGCCGTTCCCGTCGTGACAATCGTCGTCCCTTGCCAAGCTGCTTCCAGCGCCTCGAGCTGGTGACTGTAGAGCTGCTTGATCCCGGCGGTTTCAAGCCCGGCAAGCAGCTTTGGATGCAGATCGGTCGGGATCGGCGCGGTCCTTGCCGCGCGCGAACCTTCGAAGGCTTCGCGAACCAAGCGGCCGTCGGCGCGGCCTGCGTCCAACATCGCGCTCCAAGGCTCGGTTGTGCGAACTGTGCTCACGACGATGATGGTATGCCCGATGGCTACCCTCGATCAGGTGCGCTGCGCATACGTTGACATGGATGGCACTCTGCTCGGCCCCGGTGGCGGCCTCTTCGCCGGCCCTGACGGTGAGGTGGCGCCGCTCGGCGCGAAGGCGATAGAGGCCTGCCTGCGCTCCGACATTGAGGTTGTCGTGATGTCCGGCCGTCGCCGCTCAACGGCGATTGAGGACGCCCGCCTCTTCGGCCAAGGCTGCTGCATTTTCGAAACCGGCGCCGGCGTCGTGATGGAAGGTGAGACCTACTGGCTTACCGGTACCTGGCAGCCTGATGAGCGCACTATTCACCAGCAGATAGAAGACAGCGGCGCTCCGGCGCTGCTGCTCGAGGAGTATTCAGGCTGCCTTGAAGTTCACGATCCGTGGCACAAGGATCGCGAGGTTTCGCACCTGCTGCGCGGCCTGATCGACACCAACGCGGCCGATCATTTCCTCGCCGACAATGGCCACGAGGAACTCGAGATGACCGACAACGGAGCCGTTCACCGCCGTTCACCGGCCCTTGCCGAGCTCTCTGAGGTTCACGCCTACCACCTGCGTCCACGCGGCGTTTCGAAGGCCCATGCCGTAGCCGCTCACCAGCGGATGCGCGGCTACAAGCCGGAGGAGTGCGTAGCGATCGGCGATTCGCGCGAGGATCTGCGCGTCGCGACGAAGGTCGGCAGCTTCTGGTTTGTCGCCAACGCCTTGGAGCGTGACCCGCAGCTTTTGGAAGCGATGGCTGGGCACGCCAACGCGCGCGTCGCCGAAGCGGCTCACGGCGCAGGCGTCTACGAAGCGATCTTGACGACGCTGCGCGGCGGCTGAGCGCGCGCGGCTGCTCGCTGCGCTTAGCGTCTGCCGCTGAAACGGGCACGCATGCGCGCCCAGAAACCGGGTCGCACACGCCGCCGCCAGAGCGCCGGAGGCGGCACCGAGGTGCGCACCAGTGCAGTCCAGTTGTCAACGCTGAGCTGGCCCGAGATCAGCGCGCTAAGCCCGCTGGTGACGGGGGCTTCGATTCCGGCGTCGGCGAGCGCCTTGGCGAGCATCGGCACCGATTCGAGAGCCTCGACCGCTTGGCCGATTCGCTGCGGTATCTCGGCCGCTGGGACTCCCGCTCCGAGCAGCTCGCCGGCGCGGCGGTTGCGGCTGCCGGGCGCCAGCGCCGTGGCCACAAGATCGCCGGTGCCGGCAAGGCCGATCATCGACTCCGGCCGGCCGCCTTGGCTCTCGGCTAGGCGCCAGATCTCCTGGAAGATGTGGCCGGCGGCTGCGCCCGCGGCATTGAGCCCCTGCGCTTCGGTTGCGCCGGAAGCCAGCGCCGCGGCGTTCTTTGCCGCGCCTGCGTACTCGACGCCGAGCGGGTCGTTCGAGATCTCGCAGATCACACCGCCGCGCGTGAATAGATGCGCCAGCATCCCCGCCAGCTGCTCGTCGGTTGAGGCAGCTACCAGCGCACCACCGTCGTGGACCAGCTCGTCGGCGTGGGCCGGCCCGCCGATCACGGCCACGCGCTCGGCGCCGTAAAGCGCGCTACTGATTGACGTTGTGACGGCGCCGGTCGGCGCGACGAGCCCCTTCGCCAGCGAGACGATTGGGGTGCGCCGCTCAAGGCCGCGCTGCTCGAGTCCGGCGATCACGGCGGCGATCGCGATTGAGGGAACGGCGAGCAGAACAAGCTCGGCGCGCTCGAGCGAATCGGCCGCTGTTTCGATCCGCAGCTCGCGCGGAAGAGCTACCCCCGGAAGGTAGGCGCGGTTCTCTCCATCGCGCTGCAGCTCTGCCGCTTGAGCGGCGGTGCGGGCCTGCAGCGTCGTTCGTACCCCGGCGCGAACCAGCAGCATCGCGACCGCAGTGCCAAACGAGCCTGCGCCGACAACTGTCGCGCGGCGCGGCGTCGAGCCGCGAAATGTTGATCGTGAAAGGTTGGCCATCGGCACCTAGTTACCCCAAAGAGCGCTCACAGGTACGCGGCGATTTCACGCCCGGCCTGTTCGATCTCTTCGAGCGTCGTCGCTTCGATCACGGCCTGAAGGTCAAGGATGCGATGGTCGATCGGCTCAAGCCCGTTGCTTCCCACAACGGCGTAGCAGGGCACGCCCATCTGCCGTGCGCGAACCGAGATCTCGGCAGCGATCTTCCCTTCCAAAGTTGTGCGGTCAAGGCGCCCTTCGCCGACGATCACCGCGCGCGCCGCCTGGATCCGCTCGTCGGCGTCTAGGGCGCTGAGCACGAAGCGGGCACCGGGCTCAAGGGCGGCGCCGTAGTGCGCCCACAGCGCGCCTGACAGCCCGCCAGCGCAGCCGCTCATTGCTACGCCACGCGGGTCGCGCGGAAATGAGGCAGCAAGCTCCTCCAAGCGATCTGTCAGCCGTTCAACTGCCGCTGGATCGGCCCCTTTCTGTGGCCCGAAAACCTCGGCTGCCAGTTCGAACGGCGTGTTGACGTCGCAGCAGACGATCAGCTCTGTCTCGCCGATTCCTCCGGCCTGCTCAATCGCATCGATCGCGCCGGCGCCGCCGTCGCTGCTGGCGCTGCCGCCGACAGCGACGATCACACGGCTCGCACCGCTCTGCGCCGCTGCCGCAATCAACTGGCCAGCGCCAAATGAGCTGGCCGCCTCGGCGTCGCGCTCGCTCTTCTTGATCTGCGGCAGGCCGATTGCCTGCGCCGTTTCAACGATTGCGGTTGACCCATCCTCAACGAGGCCGAAGCCGGCTTTGATTGGCCTCAGAAGCGCGTCGCTTGCCTCAGCGCCGACGGTCTCGCCGCCGAGCGCCAGCAACAGGACTTCGAGCGTCCCTTCGCCGCCGTCGGCGACCGGCATCAGGTCTGGCGCGGCGACGACGGATTCAAGACCGCGGCCGATCGCTGCGGCGACCTCGCTGGAGCGGAACGTTCCCTTGAATGAGTCGGGAGCTACGAGCACCGCTCGCGCGTCGTCTGGCATCGCTGGAGCCTAGCGGCAGGGTGCGCTGCCACTATCGGCAATCTTGCCGCCCGGCTGCACGAACTTCCAGCTGTAGCCGCGCTGGTAAAGGTCAAGCTGGAGGACGCCGTAATCGAGGCTGTGGGCGAGACTTCCCGGCCCCGGTTCAAACGATGCGTAGCGCTTCACGCCACCGGTGCCGACGACGAAGCTGGCCATCCCAGCGCTCGACTCTTTGCCGTCGCTGGTCATCGCCGTGAGGCGCTCGTACTCATGGTCGTGGCCAGCGAAGACAACCTCCGCCGAGGCGTCGTTGAGCTGCGACCAGAGGTGCGCCAGCTTCGGATGGTTGTTGTGTGGCCCGGAGCTAAAGCGCGGGTAGTGCCAGAAGGCGAGAGTGCAGCGCTTGGCGTTTTCTTTGAGGTCGTTTGCCAGCCACTTTGATTGAGCCGAACCCGCCCCGCAGCCGCCAACCTGGTCGCAGACGGAGTTGATCCCGATCACGCGCCAACCGCCGATCGTTGTCGCGTGCCAGCCGCGGCCACGCTCGCCGGCTGCGGCGCCGAAGTAGTCGAAGTAGCCGGCCGCGCCCGGCGTCTTGTATTCGTGGTTGCCGGGAACAGCGAGCGTGATCGGCTTCAGCTTGCCCCACGACTTGGCATATGACTTCTTGTAGAGGCGAAGGGCGCTGTCGGGGTATTGCGTGTCGCCGATCACGAGCACGCGATCGGGTTTCATCTTCTTCGCCACCTCGTAGGTCGCGGCCTGGTGGCAACGGTCGCCGATTGGCCTTGGCGAAGCGCGGGCGATGTCACCAACCAGCGCCAGCCGCGCCGTCTTGCTGCCAAGCGACTGCGCGACCGTTGCCGAACTCGCGCTGCCTGAATCAGAGCCGCCGCAGCCGGCGGCCAACAGCAGCGTCACCGCGATCACCACCGGCGCTGCAGTCGAGCGGACTATCGGCAATACCCGGTGCCGTTGTCGGTCGAGCCACCGCTGGTGGGGTAGTAGCGCCACTTGTAGCCCTTGGAGTAGAGATCAAGCTTGAGCACGCCAAAGCT
>CAJBIG010000061.1 GCA_903953065.1 uncultured Solirubrobacterales bacterium | reverse complement strand
GGCGTCGAGATTTGCTGTTGGCTCGTCGAGAATGACGATCTGCGACGGCGCGATAAGCCCGCGCGCCAGCGCGATCCGGCCTCGCTGGCCGCCGGAAACTTCGGTGCCTTCCTCGCCGACCAATGTTTCGATCCCCTCCGGCAGCGAGGCGATCCATGGGCCCAGGCCGGCGCGGGTGAGGGCGGCGGCGATCTGTTCGTCGCTCGCCTCGGGCGCAGCAAGGCGCACGTTCTGCGCGATCGTCGTCGTGAAGAGGTAAGCCTCTTGGCTGACCAGCCGAACGGCGCTGCGCAGCGCGTCTTGGCTGAGTTCGCGGATGTCGGTGCCGCCAAGAGTGACGCTGCCGCTGCTGGGGTCGAGGAAGCGCACAGCGCAGCTCGCCAGCGTCGTCTTGCCGGCGCCGCTGGCGCCAACCAGCGCGATCCGTGAGCCAGGCGCCAATGCTGCGCTGACATCGCTGAGCGCCGCCTGCTCGCGGCCTTCGAAGCGGACCGTGACATTCTCGAAGCTGAGCGAGCCACCGATTGGCACTGGAAGCGGGGAGGGCGGGTCGCTTACCGGGACAGGCGCCTCGGTGATGCTCTCGAGCCGCGCCGCCGCCTGCGCGCAGGCGGTCAGTCGCTGCGCCGCGTCCGGCAGCCCGACGACGGCCTCAAAGGCGCCGATCGTAAGGAAAACAATTCCAGCCAGCAGCACTCCGTCGAGATGGCCATCGGCGGTGGCCTGAACCCCAATCGCGGCAACCGCGACCATCGCTGCGCCGCCGATCGCCACGCCGGCGCCGCTCGTAACGCCGCTGATCCAAGCGCCCGGCCGCTCGGTCGCGGCGAGCTTCGCGTCTGCCGCCTCGATCCGCTGCGCCCACTGCTGCTCGCGGCCGTAGACGGCCAGTTCGGCGGCGCCGCTGACAAGCTCGACCAATTCGGCGCTGAGCTGCGCCCGCGCCGGCGCCTCGCGCAGCCCCGAGCGCCTGCCGGCTCGGGCGGCGAGCGCCGGCACGAGCAGCCCAGCGATCAACATCGCCGCAACCAGCACGACTGCGGCTGCCGGAAGCACGATCGCGACGGCCACCGCCAACACGGCGATCGCGAGGATCGCAATAAGCGGTGGGCCAATCGCGCGTAGGTATAGGTCTTGGAGCGTGTCAACGTCGCCGACGAAGCGGCTCAGCACGTCGCCGCTGCGAACGCCCCGAAGCCCTTCCGGCACCAATGGGATTAAGCGCTCAAAGAAGCGCACGCGCAGATCGGCGAGAACACGGAAGGCGAGGTCATGCGAGACGAGCCTCTCGCCGTAGCGCAGCAGCGCCCGCGCCATCGCCAGCGCACGCACGCCGACAGTGAAGATTGTCAGCGTCAGGATTTCCGGCTGCAGCGCCGCCTTGCTGATCAGCACGCCGGCTACGGCAAGCAGGCCGACGGCGGCGAGGATTGCCCCAGCTCCGAGCACGATCGAGAAGATCAGCTGGCCGCGGCGCGGGCTGACGAGCCGCGCTGCGCGCATCAGCGCGCCCCAGCGGTCCACCTCGCTGGATGCGGGAGTCGCGCTCATCGCTCAGCCTGTCCGTCAACGACGATGCCCTCGCGCAGCGTGATGATGCGATCGGCGGCGGCGGCGAGCGCCGGGCGGTGAACTATCAGCAGCACGCTGCGGGACTGGCTAAGGCGCGCGATCGAATCGCCGATAGCGGCCGACGACTCGGCATCCAGGTGCGCTGTCGGTTCGTCGAGAATCACCAGCGGGGCGTCGCGCAAGAAGGCGCGAGCCAAGGCCACGCGCTGCGTCTCGCCGGCCGAGAGTGGTCGCTGCCCTTCGCCAAGCCGGGTATCGAGTCCTTGTGGCATCGAATCGACGAGTCGTTCGAGCCCGGCATCGGCGCAGGCCGCCAGCAGCGCAGTGTTGTCGGCGTCCGGCCTGCCAAGACGGATGTTCTCGGCCAGCGTGGCGCTGAATAGGGTCGGCCGCTGCGGCACCCAGGCGAGCTGCTGGCGCCAATCTTTCGGGTCGACTTCGAGCAGATCTACGCCGTTGCAGAGCATCCGCCCTGATTGAGGGTCAAGCAGGCGCAGAATTAGCGAAGCGACGGTGCTCTTGCCTTGGCCGCTGGGCCCAACCAACGCAAGCTGCTCGCCGGGGCTGAGCGTTAGGTCGATCGACTCCAGCACGGCCTCGCCACGGCCCTCGTAAGCGAAGCTCACGTTCTCGAGCAGTAAGGGGCCCATTCGCGGGTCGGGGGACGCCAGCGGCGCCGCAGGCACGCTCACAGCGGCAGGCGTGTCGAGTATCTCAAAGCACTCGTTTGCGGCCGTAAGCCCGTCGGTGCTGGCGTGAAACTGCTGCCCAACCATTCGGACAGGCAGATAGAGCTCCGGGGCCAGCAGCAGCACCGCTAGAGCGGTGGAAAACTCAAGCCCCCCGTTGATCAGTTGGATCGCGACCGCCGCCGCCACCAGCGCCGTGCCCATCATCGCCGCCAGCTCGAGAACAAGCGATGAGAGGAAGGCGATCCGCAGCGTCACCATAGTTTCCTTGCGGTACTGCTCGCCGGTTTCGCGCAGCGTCTCGACTTGGCGCTGGGCGCGGTCGTTGGCCTTCAGCGTTTGGAGCCCCTTAACTGCATCGAGGAAGTGGGCGCTGAGGAGCGCAAGTGTGCGCCAGCGGCGCTCTGTAGCGGTCCGCGCCGCCAGCCCGATCAAGATCATGAAGAGCGGGATGATCGGCAGCGTGACCAGCAGAATCGTGCCGGCCGCAAAGTCGCGAGGGAAGACGTAGATCAAGATTACGACCGGGACGACGACGGCCAACACGAGCTGCGGCAGGTAACGCGCGAAGTAGGCCTCGAGCGAACTGAGCCCCTGAACGGCGTTGGTTACAAGCTCGCCGGCGCGCTGGCCGCGTAGCCCTGCCGGGCGCGTTTCAAGCATGTGGGCGGTTAGGCCGCCGCGCAGCTCACCGACGACGCGGCGCGCGCCGAGCCGGCCGGAGGTCTCAAAGCCAATGGCACAGAGAGCGCGCGCGGCGACGACGGCGACCAGTATCCAAAGCTC
>CAJBIG010000060.1 GCA_903953065.1 uncultured Solirubrobacterales bacterium | reverse complement strand
TACAGCTCGAGTCATCCGCGCGCCTGATTGCGCCGCTGCGGCCGGATGCCCTTGCTCCGCTACCGTTAGCGGCCGTGGAAGTCCGTCAGATCTCAACAACGCGCGAACCAACGTTTTGCGCGGTCTGTGAGCGCAATCTCTTGCGAGGCGAGGAGCAGAGCGCCTTTCTTCACGGCGGCGAGCGCAAGATCGTCTGCGAACTCTGCACGCAGCGCGCGACTCAGCTTGGGTGGATCCGCGAGTCCGGCGACATGGCGCCTGCGAGCGGCCGCATCGGCTGGATTCGCCGCTCTGCCACGCGCTCATCGTTCGCGCGACGCGGCCGCCGGGGCGAGGACGGCGACAGTGATCTGCTCGTGCCGCCCGAGGCTGAGGAACTGGTCGAGCGTTCCGGCGAGTTCGCCGACGAGCTCGCCGTGGAATTGTCTGAGCCGGCCGAGATCGAGCAACGTTCGGAGTTTGAGCTTCCACGGAAGGTCGAACTCGCCGTGAACGAGCGCGCGGTTCGCGCCGTCCCGACGCACGCCGACATGAAAGGGGCGCGGGCGATCGAAGTCTTCAACGTCGGCGAACATCCCCGCACGATTGCCACTCTGGCCCGAACGCTCGGTGCTCCGGTTGTCAGCGTTCGGCCGTCGGCGAAAGAGGGCAGCATCGTCTCGGTAGTGATCGCTTGGGAGCTCTCCTGGTACGGGTACGAGATCGACCTTGCCGACGAGGGCGCCGGCGCGCGGCTGATCGATCAAGGAACCGAGCTGGGACAGCTCGATGAGGACGATCGCACGCCCAATGCCGTTGCTGATTCGCGCGGCATGTTGCATACGGCAGTAGAGGCTCCGTGAAGCTGACGGTTCACGTAGACGGTGGTTCGCGCGGGAATCCAGGTCCGGCTGCGGCCGGGGCTGTGGCCTCCAATGCCAGCGGCGAGATCGTTGGCGAGCGCGGTGAGCTGATCGGTGAGGCAACCAACAACGTCGCCGAGTACCGCGCTGTCCTGCTGGGCGCGGCGCTGGCAGCTGAGCTGGGAGCAACCGAACTGGCGCTTGTTAACGATTCAGAGTTGATCGCGCACCAGCTAAACGGCAAGTACAAGGTCAAGCACGTCGACATGAAGCCGCTCTACGCCGAGGCAATCGCTGCGCTCGATCAGTTTGAGAGCTGGTCGATCCGCTGCGTGCGCCGCGAACACAATGAGCACGCCGATCTGCTCGTAAATCAAACGCTTGACGCCGGCGCGCTCTGACCCGCCCGGCAATCTGAACTTCGGTCGCCGAGATCTAGCTGAGTTGGCTCATCTGAAGTCCGCGCGGCTCCCGACTCCGCCGGTCCAGCCGGGTTTAGAGCAGCCCGGCTTTCGGCCCGTCCTCTTCATTCTTCTTGCCAACTCCGGTCTTCTGCAATAGCGCCCAGCCAGCCGGAAGTAGCGCGGCAGCAAAGGCAAGCTTGACGAGGTCGCCGAGGATGAACGGCTGAACTCCGGTCTTGTATGCCTGTGCCCAGCCGAAGGCGACGCCATCACCGGCAGGATCCCAAGTCGCCAGCCACGGCACGCCGAAGGCGTAGATCAGGATGTTGCCAAGCAGTAGGGCCCCGATCATCGACATCACGCGGCGGTCGGCGCCGCGTTCGGCGAGCCAGCCGACTGCGGCGGCGGCGACGATGAATCCAATGATGTAACCGCCGGTCGCGCCGCTGATGATGTCCCAGCCGCCCGATTGTTCGGTGAAGATTGGGGCACCGAGCGCGCCGACAATGAAGTAGAGCGCCAGGGCTAGCGCGCCCTTCTTCGAACCGAGCACGCCGCCGACCAACAGGACTCCGAGCGTCTGGCCGGTGAACGGAACGGGGTACCAAGGGATCGAAATCTGCGCCAGCCCGGCAACTAGGGCGCCGCCGCATACAACGAGCACGAGATCACGGACCAGTTCGCTGCTGCGCGAGGCCGAATGGGGAATGACTCTGTCGATAATTGTCCCGTAACGCGCAGCTTGCATCTCGTGTTGCTCCTTTGTGGGCGAGTTGACTTGAGCGATCCTACGACAATCGGCTGCGGGCGCGCGCGGAGGGGCGCTCGACCCACTCGGTTGGTATAAAGACCTCATGAAAACAATTGTTTCTCTCACAGTCGGTTTGGTCGCATCAGCTTCGCTCGTCGCCTGTGGCAGCTCAACCAGCTCGGACACCACATCGACTGCTGCCTCTAACAGCAGCACGGTTCGGATTGGTATGGAGGGCCCACTCTCCGGCGACCAGAAAGTAACCGGAACTGGCATGCTCAACGGCGCCAAGCTCGCCGCCGACAAGCTCAATGCCAAGGGCGGACTGCTCGGCAAGCAGATTCAAATCATCCCAATCGACGACGCAGGCGACGCCGATACCGGCGTAACGGCAACAAACGCAGCGATCAAGGCCGGGCTCGACGGCGTTGTCGGCCCCTACAACTCAAGCGTTGGCATCAAGACGCTGCCGCTTTTTGAGGCGGCCGGCCTAACGCCTATCCGCCTCACTTCCGACAGCGCGACCAACGGCATGGGATACACGCTCCAGCCAATGGATTACCAGATCGCCCCTGTCGCCACGACCGCGCTGACTGATTGGCTGAATGCGAAATCCGTCGCGATCGCCTACGAC
>CAJBIG010000059.1 GCA_903953065.1 uncultured Solirubrobacterales bacterium | reverse complement strand
TGATCACGGCAGCGTTCTCGTCGAAGGCGATGTAGGTGCCGTCGTCGCGTCCGAACTGCTTGCGCGTCCGCACGACGACGGCCTTGACGACCTCGCCCTTTTTGACCGCCCCGTTCGGGATCGCCTGCTTGACGGTCGCCGTGATGACGTCGCCCACGTGGGCGTAGCGACGGCTTGAACCGCCCTGGACGCGGATGCAAAGGATTTCGCGGGCGCCGGTGTTGTCGGCGACACGCAGGCGTGATTCGTTCTGGATCATTTCGCACGCTCCAAAATCTCGACGAGGCGCCAACGCTTCGTTGCTGACATCGGCCGGCTGGCGATCACGCGGACGAAGTCGCCCTCGCGAGCCTCGCTGGTTTCGTCGTGAGCGTGAAGTGACTTCGTCGAGCGCACGATCTTCTGGTACTTCGGGTGCCTCTTGGCGATGTCAACGCGGACGGTGATTGTCTTTGCTGCCTTGGTCGAGGTAACGATTCCCTGGCGCACCTGAACCGATGCCGGCTCGCGCTGCGCTGGCGGCGTGCCTTCGCCGTTTGGAGTTGCTGCACGCTTTTCGCGCTCTTGCCCACGGCGGCGGCTACGAGCTACGGCCTTCGCGCGGCGCAGCTCGACGCGCTCGGCTTGACGCTCTTCAGCGGTGCGGGTTGGCTTCACTTCGCCTGTGTGGGCGGAACGCTTGGCCTTGCGGATTGCCTTCGGGCCGACTGGCGCAGCAGGCGCTTCGGCCGGTTCGTCATCTCCGCCGGCGTCAGCGGCAGGCTCTTCAGCAGCAGCTTCCTCAGCAGGCGCTTCCTCAGCGGCAGGCTCTTCAGCAGCAGCTTCCTCAGCAGGCGCTTCCTCAGCGGCAGGCTCTTCAGCAGCAGCTTCCTCGGCGGGAGCGTCGTCGGCGGGAGTCTCCTCGACGGGAGCCTCTGCGACGACCTCTTCTGCAGGAGTCTCTTCTTCTGGAGTTTCGGGCTCTGTCGTCTCGTCAGTCATCTCTAGCGGATCTTTTCTGGGTCGATGCCGCGCTCACGCGCGACGGTCAGTGTGCGGGCAAGTTCGCGCTTCGCGCTCTTCAGGCCGGCTGTGTTCTCAAGCTCGCCACCGGCGTGCTGAAAGCGGAGGCCGAAAACCGTCAAGCGAGCGGCGCGAACGCGGCCCTCAAGCTCATCAGTTGTGCAGTCGCGAAGGTGGTCAGTGGCGGCCATTAGACGTCGTCCTCCCTGGTTACAACCTTGCTGCGCATCGGCAGCTTGCGCGCGGCCAAGCGGAGTGCGTTGCGGGCCAGATCCTCAGGGACGCCGGCCAGCTCAAACATCACACGGCCAGGCTTCACGACAGCGACCCAGCCTTCAGGCGAGCCTTTGCCCGAGCCCATGCGCGTTTCAGCAGGCTTCTTCGTGAACGGCTTATCCGGGAAGACGTTGATCCAGACCTTGCCACCACGCTTGATCTCACGCGTCATTGCCACACGAGCAGCTTCGATCTGGCGGTTCGTCAGCTGGGCGTGCTCAAGCGACTTGAGGCCGTAATCGCCGAACTGAACAGTGGTCTGCGCACGCGAATAGCCGCGGCTGCGACCACGCATCACCTTGCGGTGCTTGACGCGCTTGGGAGCGAGCATCAGGCTCCGCCTCCGCGAGGCCCGCGGCCACGCCCACGGCCACCGTCGCCGCCGCGCTCATCGCGGCCGCCTGAGCCGCCAGCGGCCGAAGGACCTTCAAGGTCGGTCAGATCGACGCCAGTGAATCCCTCAGGCATGATCTCGCCCTTGTTGATCCAGCACTTGACGCCGATGCGGCCGAAAGTCGTGCGCGCTTCAGCAAAGCCGTAATCGATGTCAGCGCGCAGCGTGTGCAGCGGCACGCGGCCATCTGAGTAGCTCTCGGAGCGGGCCATTTCGGCGCCGCCGAGGCGACCACCGACCTGGATCTTGCAGCCCTTTGCACCGGAGCGCATGGCGCTCGTGAGGGCGCGCTTCATTGCGCGACGGAAGGCGACGCGGTTCTGGAGCTGCTCGGCAACCGACTGGGCGACCAGCACGGCGTCGAGCTCGGGGCGCTTGATCTCAAGAATGTTGACCTTGACCGACTTGCCGGTGATCTGATGGAGGTCGCGGCGGAGCGAATCGACCTCAACGCCGGACTTGCCAATCACGATGCCAGGGCGCGCGGTGTGGATATTGACTTCGACCTCGTTGGCGTCCTTGCGGATTGTGATCTTCGAAATGCCGGCGTGTGCCAGCTTGTTTTCGATGTGCGTGCGAATCCAGACGTCTTCGGCCAGGTACTCAGCAAAGTTGCGTTCGCTGAACCAGTGCGACTTCCAATCGTGGATGTAGCCG
>CAJBIG010000058.1 GCA_903953065.1 uncultured Solirubrobacterales bacterium | reverse complement strand
CGTGTTATTGACTCGCGGGGCGATGGTGGCCTGCCCGGCCACGAGTTTCCCGCCGGTGGGGAGTTGCGTTGCGACGGGCGGATTGGGCGGTGCCGCAAAAGTCGGCGCCGGCGGCACGGCGATAAAGCCGGCCGCAGCGAGCAGCACGGCACCCGAGGCGCGCTTGCCGCGGGCCCTGGCGATTTCGGATACGGCCACCCAGGTGTGGGTGAAGTCGTTCCAGATCAGGCGGTAGGTCTTGTTCATGGGGTTGCTTCGATTGCAAAAGTATTGACAAAGTCAATACCTTTGCTAGTATTCGCCGTATGGATATCCGCTTTGAACTGAACGGTGACGCCTTCGTGTGGAATGCCGCCAAGGCCGAGCGGAACTGGCGCCAGCATGGCGTCCGCTTCGAGGAAGCGGTCACGGTGTTTGGCGATCCGCTGTTCGTTCTGCTCGACGCCTCGCGCAACGACGAAGCTCGACAGGCCGCCGTCGGCTTCGACGGAACAGGACGCTTGCTTTACGTGGTGCATGTCGAGTTCGAGGCGGATTGCATCCGGCTGATTTCGGCGCGCCGCGCCACCCCTGACGAGGAGCATCGCTATGCTGACTGAACGCTTGAAAACACGACTAGCCAAAGATCGCCCGACGACATCGATTACCTTGCGCATTCCAGTCGACGTGGTCGAATCGATGAAAGCAATCGCCCCTCTTCGGGGCTTGAGCGGATACCAGACCTTGCTGAAGTCGTACATCAGCGAAGGCTTGCGGCGGGATGAAGCGCAACTGAGCGGCGGCTCGGCGGCCCGACTGATCGAAGCGCTGAAACGGCGCGGCGTGCCGGAAGACCTGTTGGTCGAGGCGGTAAAAGAGGCGGCATAGCCCGCGCCCATCATCTTCAAAACGGCAGGCTGGCGGTAAGCCAGACCCGGTTCTTGTCGAGACTGCCGTCCTGGTCGTTGCCGCTGGCGGTGGGATTGGGATTACTACCCAGGCGGCGCGCCCAGACGGCCTTGAGGTTGAGGCCGTTATCGCCCTGCCAGGCCACCGCGGCACCGGCGCCCGTGAGCCCGTAGCTCGGGCTGCCGTCGGGGTTGCGGATGTGGCCGGCGTCGTAGAAGCCGGTGAGGAGGAAGCCTGCGGGCAGCTTCCAGCGCAGTTCGAGGTTGCCCAGGCTGCCGCCGGTACCGCCGCCTTCGCTGGACGGGTAGGCGCGCACACCACCCGCGCCGCCGAGGTAGAACTTCTCCGAGGAATCGATGGCCTTGCCGGCCTCCTGCCCCGAGAGCAGGGCGAACAGCGAGAGGCTGTCGGTGATCACCTGCTGGCGCGAGAGGCTGTAGCGCCATTTGCTGAAGTGCTGGTCGCTGCTGCCGATGTCGTTGGTGCGCCGGCCCGTGATGAGGCTGAGGCTGGCGCTGTTGGCCCCGCCGCCACCCCAGTTGTCGAACAGGTTGCCGTTGAGGGTGACGCTGCTGTCGTCGATCGTGTAGCGGGTGGTGGTAGCGCCACCGAACTGGTTGTCGAAGGCCTTGTGGTCGTAGGCCAGGTTGAGATAGAGGTTCGCCAGCCGCGAGCGAATCAGCGGGTAGACGGCCTCGAGCCCGAGGGTGCTGGAGCTGCCCTTGTCGGTGGCGGAGTTGTACGGGACGACGATGAGTTTGTAGCGCAGGTCGGAGGCGTTGATGCCGAGGCGCCAGCCGTCACCGCCGACGGGAAGGGTATAGGCCAGGCGCAGATAGTCGCTGCCCCGGGTGTGGATCAGGTTGCTGGTGAGCAGGTCGCCCAGGCCGAAGGGGCTGTTGGCGTTGAGGTTGGCGGTGAAACGTTCGTTACCGGTGGAGCGCGAGCCGGTAGTGTCGAAACCGGCTTCGCCTGTCAGGAGCGGTTCGTCGGCGATCTTGAGGATCAGGTCGGTTTGACCCTCGGCGGCGCCGGCGGCGAGGCTGCCGGCCACGGTGACGCCGGGCAGGTCGTCG